>JAYWHF010000343.1:0-9531 GCA_043777855.1 Gammaproteobacteria bacterium
CGGTGTTCAATGATTTCACTGAACTCCTGTTTGATATTTTTCTTCAAGCCCTGAAGCTCGCGTACTACGCGTGAGGTAATAAATCGGCTGCTGTCCTCAACGGTGTGCTCCATATGGCTAAGCCGTAGTTCGAGGTTGCGCGCTTGCTCGACCATGGCTTTATCAGGCGCCCGGCGTTCAATCCGATAGGTGCCAACGTCGAGCGCGGGTTTCTTCAGCGGAGTGGGTTCCGCATTCGCGGCGCTTTTTTCCGCCGCTTTGTCGGTTTCATCGCCGCGATAAACGTGAATAGTTTGCATCACCTTCGACAGTTCCGTCGCTGTAATCGTGTCTTTACTAACAACATCCAGCGCACCTAAGGCTCTGGCTTGGCCGGTGTAAACATCCCCGCTTTTTGATGTGTACATAATGACGGGAATCATGGCTGTTTCAGGATGAGATTTGATGATCTGCAGTGCCCTAAAGCCATCCATTCCAGGCATGAGATGGTCCATAAAAATGACGTCAGGGACGTTGGTGGCAAGATAGCGCAGAGCCGCCTCACCAGAGTCTGCAGAATCTATATCCAGATTATAGGGGCGCAGCATTTTCTTCAGGCGGTACTGTGCAGTGGTGGAGTCGTCAACAATGAGCGCGCGTTTATTTGGCATGCGATCTATTCCGTGAGATTTCGTTATAGGTATAGGGTTATTAAATATCAGGGCTGAATGAATATCATGTTGTCTCTCAGATGTATAGGGTAGCAAATAACTGCCCTAATGACGAAACCAAAATCACAATTAAATTAAAACTAAGTGAACAATCATCTCACGCCGACGCTCTATTTGACCCGAATTTTCACATGTTTACGGTACCAGTCACTGTTTGTACATGAGCCGTTGATTCTTGCGAGCGTTTTGCCGAGCACGCCAGAAGGCCCGATGTAAGGCGGATGAGATGCAAAGCGATTATTTAGACGCTGAGGTAACGCTGCACCAGCTCATCATTTAGCTCCGCCATCGCTCCGGTTGCGACCATTCTGCCTTTCTCCATGATGAAAAAATCATCGGCCACGCGTCGGGCAAACGGTAATTTCTGTTCAACTAATAATACCGTCAGGCCAAGCTCGCGATTCAGTGTGCGGATAACCTCTCCTATGTCGCGCACAATATTGGGTTGAATGCCCTCGGTCGGCTCGTCGAGAATCAGCAGTTTAGGGTCGAGTACCAGCGCGCGACCAATGGCCAATTGCTGTTGTTGGCCGCCAGACAAATCGCCACCGCGGCGACTTTTCATTTCTTTTAATACCGGAAATAACTCGTAGATATGATTGGGGATAGTACGCAGTTTATCGCTACGCGCACCAAGAGAGATTCTTAAATTCTCTTCAACAGTCAGTAACGGAAAAATCTCGCGGCCCTGCGGAACATAACCAATGCCCGAGCGTGCGCGCATTTCAGTGGCAAGCTTATTCATATGGCGTGAATTAAACTCAATGCTGCCGTCGCGTACCGGCAATATACCGGTGATTACTTTGAGCAATGTGGTTTTTCCGACACCATTGCGGCCTATCAAGCAACCGCAGGTACCTTGTTTTAGATGCAGCGATAAGTTCCATAAAATATGGCTTTGACCATAATATTGATTAATATTTTTTATGTGCAGCACCGGCTTACTCTCCTAAATACACTTCAATGACTTTCGGATCATTTTGTACTTGATCCATCGTGCCTTCGGTCAACACTGAGCCTTGATGTAATACAGTGACTTTTCGTGCAATAGAGCGCACAAATTTCATGTCGTGTTCTACGACAATAACGGAATGTTTTCCAGCGAGAGATAATAATAGTTCAGCAGTTTTTTCCGTCTCTTCCCCCGTCATGCCGGCAACCGGTTCGTCGACTAATAACACGCGGGGGCTTTGCATCAATAGCATGCCAATTTCTAGCCACTGCTTTTGACCGTGAGAAAGCGCCCCCGCATTTTTGTGACGCAATTCGGCGAGGCCAATTTGCACCAAGACTTCATCGACACGATAGCCTTGTGCTGTGTTGAGAGGCTTTCTGAGAGTCTGCCACACACGTTTGTCCGAGGCAGTCGCGAGCTCCACATTTTCGTACACCGTTAAGGCTTCAAAAATAGTGGGCTTCTGAAATTTTCGGCCAATACCGCCACGGGCGATTTGGTGTTCTGACAACTCGAGCAAATTAATTTGTTGGCCGAAATACACGCTGCCTGAGTCAGGTTTTGTTTTCCCGGTAATCACATCCATCATGGTAGTTTTGCCTGCGCCGTTGGGGCCAATAATGCAGCGCAATTCACCGTCATCCACATAAAAATTAAGATTGTTTAACGCGCGGAAACCATCAAAGCTAACACTCACGCCTTCTACATATAAAATAGTGCGGTGGCTGGTATCCAGTGGTGCGCCGAAGTTTGGATCTTTGACCGGCAGCGCGTGTTTTGCGTGGGCAAGAATATTCATTGTGATTTCTCCTCACCAGATTTTTTTTCATCATTAATAATGGGGATTGAATTTTCTTCCAAAGACTCGTGTGCAGATTCAGTTTTTTTCTCTCGGCTAAAAAATCTGACTAAACCTTTTGGCAGTAACAGTGTAACTAATACGAAGAGTGCTCCCAATGCAAACAGCCAGGTTTCCGGCGAATAAGACGTAAAAATGGTTTTCCCATAGTTAACTGTAAAGGCTCCCACAATGGCACCGCATAGAGTACCTCTGCCGCCGGTGGCGACCCACACCACTAACTCAATGGAATTAAGCGGAGAAAATTCACCGGGGTTAATAATGCCAACTTGTGGCACGTAGAGCGCTCCGGCGATGCCCGCTAACACCGATGAAAAAACAAATAACCAAAGTTTATAAGACTCAACTTGGTAACCGCAAAAGCGAGTGCGCGCTTCGGCGTCACGGATTGAAATAACAATTCGCCCAAAGCGTGATGTCACAATAAATCGGCACGCAAGGTAAGCAAAAATTAATGCGGTACCTGATGCGAGAAATAAAATAATACGTGTGCTGTCGGCTGTAATGGTAAGCCCGGCAATTTCTTTAAAATCGGTGAGGCCGTTGTTTCCGCCGAAGCCCATTTCGTTGCGGAAAAATGCAAGCATTAGCGCATAGGTTAATGCTTGGGTAATAATCGAAAGATAGACGCCGGTGACGCGAGAGCGAAATGCAAGCCAGCCAAACACAAAGGCCAGCAAACCGGGAATCAGCATGACCATTAGCAATGCAAACCAAAAATGATCAAAGCCAAGCCAGTACCAAGGTAGCTGATCCCAATTTAGAAATACCATAAAATCAGGTAGTTCTGCGTTGCCGTATTGACCGCGGCTGCCAATTTGACGCATTAAATACATACCCATGGCGTAACCGCCCAGCGTAAAAAAAGCGCCCTGGCCGAGAGATAAAATGCCGCAATAGCCCCAAATTAAATCTACTGATAAGGCGAGCAATGCATAACATAAAAATTTTCCGAGGAGCGTTACCGCAAACGTAGAAATATGAAATGCAGACGATTCGGGTACAGCAAGATTTAATACGGGAACAACGAGCATGGTAAGTGCAACAAGGCCTAAGATCCATATTCCACCGCGATCATTTAATAACAGACGTTTTATTAACATTGCGTTCTCAGTTTTAAAATAAATTGTTTTTTCTATTTCGCCAATGCTTGTCGTATCAGTATTCGTCAATCCGCTGCAGCGCGCCCTTTTTGTGGGAACAATCCTTTGGGTTTTTTCTGAATAAATAGAATAAGTAGTATCAGTATGAATACTTTAGCGAGTACGGCTCCCGCGTAAGGCTCTAAAAATTTATTAAGAATGCCTAAGCCCATGGCGCCTACTAATGTGCCCCACAAATTACCGACGCCACCAAATACCACCACCATAAACGAATCGATAATATAAGCTTGGCCCAAGTTGGGCCCAACATTGGTTAATTGCGAAAGCGCAACACCCGCAACACCGGCGATGCCAGAACCCAAACCAAATGTGAGTGCATCTACCCAGTTGGCACGTACGCCAACGGCGCGCGCCATAGTACGATTTTGTGAAACGGCGCGAACTTTTAAACCCAAAGAAGTTTTCTTTAATATCGCTAACAACATAAAAAACACCGCGATGCTAAACAGTAAAATAAATAAACGATTATAGGTAATAGAAAGAATTGGGTTAAATACTAATGACCCGCTCATCCACTCAGGCAAACTCACGGCGCGGTTTAATGGGGTAAAAATGGAGCGTGCTGCTTGTTGTAAAATTAAACTTACACCGAAAGTCGCTAACAAGGTTTCCAGTGGGCGGCCGTATAAAAAACGAATGACACAGCGTTCGATAACAACACCGACAATGCCCGCAACAACGAAAGCGGCGGGTATGGCAATCAATAGGCTGTAAGCGAGTTGATGTGGAAACAGTTGTTGTACAACCCAAGTTGTATAGGCGCCAATCATCATCAGTTCGCCGTGCGCCATATTGATAACACCCATTACGCCAAAGGTAATGGCCAAGCCAATTGCAGAAAGTAATAACACTGATCCCAGGCTTAAACCAAAAAAAACATTTTCGCCAAAGCGATAATAGCTAATTTTGTTTTCTATGGATTTAAGTGCGTAATTGGCTTCCGTTCGCACACTTTCACTGGAATCAGAACTCACTACATCGGTAAGCGCGGTGCGTGCTTCTTGCTCTAGTGAGCCGCGCAAACTCTGAATGGCTTCAATACGAACGTTTTCTTCACTGTTGTTTAAATTGAAAACGGCCAGTGCGACCTTAATAGCGCCACGCACACTTTCTTCTTTTTCGATGTGAGTTTGCGTGTTGAGCAACCTTACGGTTTCTTCGCCTAGCCCATCGCTCATTAGCTGTTTAACAGCGGCGAGCCGAACAGTAATGTCGCTGTGATTTAAATTGAGTTGGGCCAGCAGTGTGCTAAGTTGATTGCGCAGGCTGTTGTTAATGGGGATGCGCTTGTAGTCCGCGGCTAGTTCTTCGCTAACTGCAGCATGAGTAAGCGCATCCACTAGAGTGTCGTTTTCCTGACGAATGGCGAGTTGGTATTCTGGGTTAACTGTTAACTTACCTTGTTGTAGGGCAGTAATTATTTCTATGCTGCGATTATCCTTGAGTGCAGCCAATTTTGTTAAGGTGTCGGCTCTATCTGCCAAGCTACCTTGAGGAATTTTTTCCAATAATTGATTGAAGTTTTCAGGTGTAGTAACAGCAGGTGCAGTTGTTGATTCTGTTGCAGATGTTTGTGCAAGGCTGCGATATGAAACTAAGGACGTAAGAAATAGTGATGCGAATACTAGTACAACAACAATATGGCGCGGCGCTGGTAAGCGTTGTAAAGCGTATGCGAATTGTGTTGCTGCAGGAAATTGCATGAATGTAGATCTCATTTTAATTTTAATGGTGTAGTAAAATTCCATCCTTGGATTATGTGCAATTACTTGGCGGCTGCACCTAAACATTTTTTGGTTTTGGTGTTGTAGTTACCACATTTTAATTTAATCCAATCTGAGGTTAAGTCTTTGCTGCCTTCAAGATGGTCAGACCATGCATCGCCAGGAACCAAGTCATCGGTTTTAGATACAGTGAGAAATTGGCCGTCTTCTTGAATCTCGCCAATTAACACCGGTTTGGTGATGTGGTGGTTAGGTAGCATTTTGCTAACGCCACCCGTTAGGTTTGGTGCTTCCATTCCTACCATTGCATCGATCACTTTATTGCTATCAGTAGAGCCTGCTTTGGTGACTGCTTTTACCCACATATTGAAACCAATGTAATGTGCTTCCATTGGATCGTTGGTTACGCGTTTTGGATTTTTAATAAAGGCTTTCCATTTGGCGATAAATTCTTTGTTCGCCGGAACATCCACGCTCATGAAGTAGTTCCAAGCAGCCAAGTGCCCAACCAATGGCTTAGTATCAATACCGGAAAGTTCTTCTTCGCCTACCGAGAAAGCAACAACGGGGATTTTTTCAGCGGTAATTTTTTGGTTTGCTAATTCGCGATAGAAAGGTACGTTAGCATCACCGTTGATGGTAGACACTACGGCCGTTTTTTTGCCAGCAGAACCAAATTGTTTAATGCTGGATACAATATTTTGCCAATCAGAATGACCAAAAGGTGTGTAGTTGATCATAATGTCTTCTTGAGCAACGCCTTTAGATTTCAAATATGATTCAAGCACTTTATTGGTGGTGCGTGGATAAACGTAGTCAGTACCAGCGAGTACCCAGCGTTTTACTTTGCCTTCTTTCATCAAGTAATCAACGGCAGGAATCGCTTGTTGGTTTGGTGCAGCACCGGTGTAGAATACATTGCGTGAAGATTCCTCACCCTCGTATTGCACTGGGTAAAATAGAATTCCGTTTAATTCTTCGATAACGGGCAATACAGATTTGCGCGATACGGATGTCCAGCATCCGAAAATCGCGGCCACTTTATCTTTCTCTAATAGCTCACGTGTTTTTTCTGCAAACAATGGCCAGTTAGACGCCGGATCAACAACAACGGCTTCAAGTTTTTTGCCGAGCAAGCCACCTTTTTTGTTTTGCTCTTCAATTAACATGAGCATGGTGTCTTTCAGCGTTGTTTCTGAAATAGCCATGGTGCCCGAGAGTGAGTGGAGTACGCCTACTTTAATCGTATCAGCCGCTTGCGCGCTAAAGGAGGCGAGTGTGATGCCGCAGGCGATACCGAGTGCCCCGACGTGTTGTGCAATTTTTTTTAGCTTCATGTGGCTATCTCCGATTGGTTGTTCAGTTTAGGTTGTTCCGTTTAGTTTGCTCAGTTAGTTTGCTTCGTTTTTGTACTCATTTTACGCAAGCGCTTCATAAGCCTTTTTTGATTCATTGCTTACTGCACTGCTCTACTTTTTTCACTACGGGAACTTTCTGTACGGCTTGCCTGTTGTTGCAACACATCTTTCCTCCATGACCTTTAATTACAAGGTGCGCTGCGTTATAAAAATTAATCCTGATGTTGTAACTGCTGTGCCTCATAGAGCATATGCAAAGTTATTTTACGTACTTCAGATTTGCTGGCCTCGATATGCGTTTTCAATAAACTTTTTGCATCTTCCGCGCGTCGTTCAATAATGGTTCGTAAAATTTTTGCATGTTCTTCGTAGGTTGCTTCTATTCGCTTTTGTTGCGTGAAATCTATGCGACGAATAATGCGTAACCGTTCGGATATGTCGTGGTGAATGCGCGCCATTTCCGCATTGCCCGTGGCTTCTACTAATTGTTCATGAAAACGTTCATCGAGCGCACATACACTGGGGCCGTCCTCTAATCTGTCCTCAGGTTTGACTAACCAAATTCGCTTTAGATCATCTAATGCCGGGGCTGGATCCATTGCGCATAATTTTTTGACGGTGGCCAATTCCAATACAATTCGTACGTCATAGAGCTGTTCAAATTGATTAAAATCAAACGGGTTAACTTGCCAGCCGCTGCGGAATGAAACAGTAACGAAGCCTTCACGCTGCAAGCGCGTCAGGGCTTCGCGTACAGGCGTTCTGCTTGCAGCCACACGCTCTGCGATTTTGTTTTCGCTGAAGCGATCGCCGGGGAGCAAACGAAACGAAAAAATATCTTGTTTAATTCTCTGATAGATTTGCTCGGTTAAGTTTGTTCGTGGCTCTATAGGCTTCTTTTTTAATTTTTCGATTTTAATTAACTTCATAGGACTAACCTGCTTAAAAATTAAAGCGCTAGCAGCTAACGATTAAGGCTCAAGTATTAGTAACAAATCACCTGCATTGACTTGCGTGCCGGGCTTGCAGTGAATCGCCCCAACTTTTGCAGCGCGGTCTGCATATACTGAAAATTCCATTTTCATGGCTTCAACAATTAATAAGGGTTGGTCAACTTCAACCATTTGACCAGGCTCGACGAGCAACTTCCAAATATTGCCGCTGATATCAGCCGTAACACCGTGCCCGTTTATTTCAATCGCGGTGGTGGTAATTTTTACTTGCAATGCAGCATCCACTTGCTGCTCTTCATCCGCTTGCCAAAGTGCAACTTCGGCTGTGAACGCGGCTTGTTGCTTACTTTTAAAGTCAGCAATACTGGCCGCATTTTCTTGTAGAAATTTTTCGTGATCGGCTAGGCTGAAAAAATCGTCTTCGATGCGCAGGTTTAAACGGCCTTCGCGGAATGCTTCCCTTTGAGTAGTTAATTCATCTTCAGTGACGAGATAGTAGCGTACACGGTCGAAAAATTTTAGTAACCAAGGTTCGCCTTGTTTGAAGTCGGCGTTCTTGAGAAATTTGTTCCATATTGGCAGTGTGCGGCCGACGAGTTGATAACCACCGGGAGAATCCATGCCGTAGATACACATGTAAACACCGCCAATTCCCACTGTGCCTTCGGCAGTATAAGTGCGCGCCGGATTATATTTTGATGTGAGTAAACGATGACGTGGGTCAACCGGTACCGCGCAGGGCGCACCGAGATAAACATCACCTAAACCGAGCACCATATAGCTGGTGTCAAAAATAATATCGCGCACTTGTGTTATAGAGTTCAGGCCGTTGATGCGACGAATAAATTCGGTATTGCTGGGTAGCCAGGGTGCTTTGTCGCGCACCGATTGACGATAGCGAGACACAGCATCGAGCGTGGCGGAATCCTCAAAAGCCATAGGCAAATAAACAATGCGACTGGAAACTTTGACGTCGCGCGCGTCGCCCAGTGTTGCTTCAATTGCCAATAGGTTTTTTACTAAATCGCGTTGATGGATGACACGGCTGTCGTAATTGATTTGCAGCGAACGCACGCCGGGTGATAGTTCGATGACACCGTTAATCGGCGATGCTTTTAGCGCTTCCATCAACGCATGAACACGCAGGCGTAAACTTAATTCTAAAATATTGTCGCCATATTCGAGCAGAAGATACTTATCGCCTGCTTGACGATAGCTGACTAATGGGCGGCTACCTTCGGGCGGTAGGGATGCCAAAATACAATCGGAAATTGTATTAGCGGGTTTGACTATTGCGGTAAGTGTTGTGTCAGGCTGTAGGCTTAAGGTTTCAATCGCTTTATCAGCGGCTAACTCAAGTGCAAGCGCCGCATCGAAACTTAATGGTTTGAAGCGAATTTTATCGCCGGGTTTTACTTGGCCAACTTTCCATAATTCTGCTTTGACGATGGTTACGGGGCAAACAAATCCACCCAGACTTGGGCCATCTTTAGTGAGAATGACGGGCATGTCGCCGGTGAAATTAATAGAGCCAACGGCGTATTCGGTGTCGTGAATATTGGAGGGATGCAAACCGGCTTCGCCGCCATCACGGCGAGTCCAAGTTGGTTTGGGGCCGTTTAAACGAATACCTAAACGATTGGAGTTGTAATGCACCTCCCACGCGGTACTGAAAAACATGTCGATAGCATCGTGGGTAAAAAAATCTGGCGCACCGTGTGGGCCGTAAAGCACACCTATTTCCCACTCATTGGGGTAATTAGGGATTAAACCCTTGGGTGCAGCCGCGGGAGCAAAAATGGGGGCGGG
>JAYWHF010000344.1:0-3412 GCA_043777855.1 Gammaproteobacteria bacterium
CACATTTTAAACCGTTTAACTAAACGATTTTTAATATCGACTCTAGCGATAGGCAGTTTACTGTGCAGTAGTGGCTTGGCAGCGGAAACCCACCAAACGAATACCAATAGCGAAAAAGGAATTTTCGCACTTTCATTAAAATCCTTACAGAAACCAGAAACAATATCGTTTGCGCGATATAAAAATAAGCAAATAATCATTAGCTTTTTTGAACCAGAATGCAGCTGGTGTTATCGTCAAATACTGGCGCTGGATAAATTGCAAAAAAAATGCGGCAATAATATTCTGGTGATCTTGATGGGTATTCACGGCACCCGACAAGAATTGCAGCATGATCTACGCCGTGCAAAAACAAATATGCCCGCATACGAAGCCAATCAAGCATTATTAAATTTCACCGGCGACATTGCGGCAACGCCGATAACATTTTTTCTCAATACCCATGGCGACATTACGCATACATTGCGTGGGTATTCATCTGACAACGCTGCACTTAATCAAGTGTGCTCACTACTTACCGCTCAGCAACTATGAATTCATTTACCGCCATTACGACAACTATGCCCGATGTCACTAAAACCCAAGCCCCCGAGCTCAGCAGCACGCTTGATTGGGTGGGCATGAAAGGCATTAATGCCCCCATTACCATTTTGGATAGCAGTGGTCAGCTACTAAATGACAATGCCACGCTACAGGTTTATGTCAACATTAATGACCCGCAGGTAAAAGGCATCCATATGTCGCGCTTGTATTTGTTGGTAGAGAAATTATCCAACAACCATGCAGTAACAGCGCAACAGCTAGACGATTTACTCGTGAAAATGTTGCACACACACGTGGGTATCAGTGACTCGGTGCAACTTATTATTAGCTGCAATGCGTTGTTGCAACGCGCTGCGTTGAAAAGTGATAACACCGGCTGGAAGTCTTATCCGCTGAAAATAAAAGCGGTTTACGCTAACGATATTTTTACACTTGAACTTGGCATTAAAATTCCTTATTCAAGTAGCTGCCCTTGTTCGGCAGCACTTTCACGACAATTGTTGCAACACGCATTTGAGCAAGAGTTTTCCGGCGCGCATTCAATTGATAAAAACACACTCAGTGAATGGCTGTTAAAAAATGGCAGCCTTGCCATTCCCCACAGCCAACGCAGCTATGCCGACATATGGGTAAAGCTTAATGAACAGGTAAATGCATTACCCATTATTGAGTTAATAGATGCCTGCGAAAGCGCCTTAAAAACACCGGTACAAACCGCTGTAAAACGCGAAGACGAGCAAGAGTTTGCACGGCTCAATGGGCGACACCAACAATTCTGTGAAGATGCGGCACGTCAATTGAAAGCAATGCTCGATACACAAACCAACATTCAAGATTATTGGCTACAGGTAGATCATCAAGAAAGTTTACATGCACACGATGCGGTAGCCATTACTACCAAAGGAGTAAAGAACGGGTATCACGCACAACTGTTTTTTCCGTTGCCCTAATAATTTGATTGCTAGCTACTTTATGAGACTGATGTTATGACGACCACACTTATACTTAACGCAAAAATAGTCAATGAAGGCTCAACCACTGAACAGGATATTTTTATTCGCAATGGAATGATTGAGCGCATAGAAAAAAACTTACAGCACCTTGCAGCAGACAATATTATCGATGCAAAAAACCTCCACCTATTACCCGGCATGATTGACGATCAAGTACATTTTCGTGAACCCGGATTAATGCACAAAGGTGATATCGCCTCAGAATCCCGTGCGGCTGTTGCAGGTGGTATTACCAGCTACATGGAAATGCCTAATGTAAATCCTCCAAGCACTAATGCTATTGAACTGGATAAAAAATTCGCACTAGCGGCAAAAAAATCACTCGCTAATTATTCATTTTACTTGGGCGCAACCAATAACAATATTGAAGATATAAAGCGTGTTGATAAGAATAAGATCTGCGGGGTAAAAGTATTTATGGGTGCATCCACGGGCAATCTATTGGTGGATGACCACAGCGCCCTTGATGCCATTTTTGAAAGTTGCCCGATCTTAATTGCCACTCACTGTGAAGAACCTCATATCATTCGTAGAAACGAAGATACCTATCGCAAACTCTACGGTGAAAGCGTACCGCTTCATTTACACCCTATTATTCGTAGCGAAGCCGCTTGCTATGCATCCACGGCTTACGCTATTAACCTAGCCAAAAAGCACCAAAGTGATTTACATGTTTTGCACATCTCTACCCACAAAGAGTTGGCGCTTTTTAGTCAAGGTGATATTCGTCACAAAAAAATCACCGCAGAAGCTTGCGCGCATTTTTTGTGGTTTAGCGAAGAAGATTATAAAGCGCAAGGAACGCTTATTAAATGCAACCCCGCCATAAAACGAGTGCAAGATAAAGCGGCATTAATAAGTGCCATCAATACCGATGTAATTGACATTATTGCTACTGACCATGCGCCACATACCCTAGAAGAAAAGCAGCAATCCTATTTTAAAGCGCCCTCTGGATTGCCATTAGTTCAACATGCCTTATTGAGTTTGTTACACAACGTTAATGAGGGAGTTTTTACGCTGGAAAAGATAGTTGAAAAAACGGCACACAATCCAGCTATTCGCTACAAGGTAGATAAGCGCGGTTTTATTCAAGAAGGTTTTTACGCAGATATAGTGTTGATAGATATGAATAGCAGCACATTTGTGGATAAAGCATCGCTCTTATATAAATGCCAATGGTCACCGTTTGTAGGGGAAACATTCACCGCCAAGGTTATCAGTACGTTTGTGAATGGCGTAAAGGTCTATGACGCGGAAGACGGCGGGGATCAAAAAATACAGCACGCACCCATTGCATCGCGCGCGCTTGAATTTTGTAGAGATTAATTCTGTAAAGGTTTTTATGTCATGCTTATTACGCCCACATTTCGTTTTCGTCGATTAAGGCGCACCAGCGCATTGCGTGATCTTATTCGTGAAACACAGTTATCCATAAATGATTTAATTCTGCCTATTTTTGTACAAGAAAATATTGAAGTACCGGCACCCATAACAAGCATGCCAGATGTTTTTC
Source organism: Gammaproteobacteria bacterium (assembly GCA_043777855.1). GTDB lineage: Bacteria > Pseudomonadota > Gammaproteobacteria > Pseudomonadales > Cellvibrionaceae > Cellvibrio. The sequence continues at coordinate 3,073 of JAYWHF010000344.1, forward strand.
GCTACCCAGAAAGCATGCTCGGCGATGTCGTAGAACGTGCGTGGAAAAAAGGCATTAAGGCCATTTTATTATTTGGTGTTTCGCACAACAAAGATGACGAAGGTAGCGATACATGGAATGAACACGGCCTAATGGCTCGCATGATCAAAATCGCCAAGCAAGCGCAACCACAAATGCTCGTCATCACCGACAACTGTTTTTGCGAGTACAGCACACACGGTTTTTGCGGAGTGCTTGCCAACAAAGATACAGATAACGATGCAACCCTGGCAAATTTACAAAAGCAAGTTGTCGTAGCCGCTAAAGCGGGGGTTGATATTATCGCGCCCTCTGGCATGGT
>JAYWHF010000345.1:0-3396 GCA_043777855.1 Gammaproteobacteria bacterium
TTCACGCATATGGACGAAGCTAAAGGCGAAAATCTTAAAGGAACGTCGAGGCTGGATCATATCTTTGGAGGGGTGCGTAATATAGCTGAGAACCAGGTAGCCAAAAATGTGTCTCCAGAAGCCGCGCGCTATCTGTTGCAGCATCTTGAGTGCAATACATTTTATGTTGGCAACATTGATAAAGCAGATCCCAAGCGCGCCACCCCTGAACTGAAAAAATTACTGACCCATTTAGCCGCGTGCGGACCAGAGATATTCGAGCCTGTAACCTTCCCTGTTTACACCTCCGATAACCTGGTATTGGCGATCCAAGAGGCAAGTACTAACTTCCGTCAGCAATGGAATGGTCTTTTGGGAATTTCTCATCACAGTGAATTTACGCCGAGTCCGTGGCAAAGCCTCAAGGCATTGAGTCGCCGGTATGCGGAAGGTTGGGATGACGGTTTTTACCTTCGCCCTACTTCCAATTTGATAAATGTACTGTCTGCAGCAATCTCACGTTTTTTGGAAACGCCAATCAAGTGGACTGGCAACCCGACTGAAGCTCAAAAGCGAGAAACCATTGATAATATCAAAGCCGCGATATCCAAAAAAATTCAAGTTTTTAGCCGCAAGAGATTGAGAGACACTCCACAGTTGGCTTGGAATGATGCTTATACTTTGCGTGGTATGGGCAGTACTTTTGAACGCAGACAGCGTATCAATAAAATTTATGCTCAATACGTTCCTGTCCCGGATAGTCGGGGAGATAGAATTGCATTTGAATACCTAAACGAGATAAAGGCAACGGTCATGCTAGCCATCGAGGACATTGAAAAAGAATTCAAAAAGATATTGAAAACATCAACAATTAGATGTATCGGCCCTGCTGTCATCTAAAAATCAAAATAAGAGTAAAAAAAGATGTTTGAAAATGACTTAAGCTTTCTGGAAGAAAATAACGTCGATGTGAGGGTTTTTTCAAAAGCAAAATTATCTGTTGGCGAAGGAAAGCTGGTTTTTTCGAAAAACCGTTTACCTCAGATTAGCTTTGGGCTTCTTGAAAATATAAATAAATTTACTAACAATGCATACTTTAGTTGCCAAGCAAAAACAAAAATATACACACTATTTGATTGTAAGGTCATTAGTAACACAATTCTGCCAAAACTGATTGTACAAGGTGATAAGAAACACAACCGTTTCAAGAAAGTAAGTGTGTTATTTCAGGGTATTTCCGAATGGATGGATAGCTATGGTCGCTTTGATGGATCGTCCACTGAGATAACACGAAAACTGAATCACGATACATTTGATGTCTTGATTAATCACGAGAAAGATAAATTTTCCATCAGCTGTGAGCATTGGTGGGATACTGCTCGTATGGGAAACAACAGTCACAGCATAAATATTCGCACACTTATCACTATTGAAAAGAAACATGATGCCTGGTCAGCTCAACAGGTAATAGAGATCATAGGGGATTTAAAAAGGATATTTACACTATTGCTCGGATACCCTGCGGAAATCGAGTATGTGCTTGATAGATCGCACAGTAAAAAAATGCAATCTATCTATTTCCCAACCCAAACGGCCACTCATACTTCCGATTTTCGCCCGCACAGCTGTTTTGTTTCCTCAGGTTATTTATTTGCTCAAAAAAAATGGCCAATCATCTTCACGCATTATTTTTGTACTAATCCAAATGAATTTCAAACAATCTCGTCTCGTGTAGCTGGCATGTTTTCTTATGATGGATTTTGGGAATACAAAATATTGGCGTACGTCAGCTTACTCGACAAGTATGTTAGCTCCTATGCAGAAAAGCACGATAGCTCAATGACCGATGGAGAGTTTCAAAAAATCCGAAGAAAGATAAGAAAATCCATTGAAGAATCAAAGCGGGAAATCAGGCCCGATCATATTAATGTAGATACTGGCTATAATTCTGTCCTCGATAGTATGAATCAACAACTCGAAAAATTTGATAACTCAATTTATCCATCATTTGGTAAAAAATTTAACATAGCTATTGATGCCATGAATCAAGATGTGCGAAAGATTATTAATTTTTCAACCGATAACTTTAAGCATTTAAAAAAACTAAGAGATTTTATTGCCCACGGTGGTGAGCCGCCCACTAAAAGCGATATCGATCTCACCGAAGAAATAATTATGAGTAGTAAGTTAGCGCTTTTATTGCTCTACTGGGCATATAGGGACTTTGGCTTTTCTGATGAGGATTATATTACTTTTTTAAGTAACAGGCAGCACCCTTTAATCTCTCAAGCCTGGTTGAAATCTGATGCTATGGATGAACTATCAGGAAAATATTTCCATCTGAAAATGAACAAAACCAATTTTAGCAAAATAAAGAAGCGACAATATTTGTGTTTAGTTCTGCATTACGTTAAATTAAGCGATTCTTATCGTTTTGATGATGAAGCCACTATGCGACTGCAAAGTTGGTACAAAAACTTTTCCAAAAAGAATAGATCTGTTGAAGAAGAACTAATGTCTTTTGTTGATACCGAAAAGGTAAAAAACATCGCTTACATTAATAATGCATACGCACAATATGGCGAGCAAAAAAACAAAATTCATTCAGGGTTGTGTGTCTTGAATCGTCCAGACAAGATTGCGTTGCATAAATCTGTGTTTAACCACTTAAGGGTTTTTGATGACAATAGAAATCAATGGCTGCCTTCCGAGTTTGAAAAAAATATAGCTGCAAGAAAATCAGCTACCACCGGTAACTAAATTGGATCCGGCGATGCTAATTGAGTTGTAGCAGATCAAACGCATAGGTTGCCGGAGTTGGCTAGATCAAGACAGAAATTAAGCTACGCAGCGCATCTTCATATATTTCTTCACGGGGGTCTGTAACCTTCCCGGAATAGATTTCACTTCCATCTAAAACCCGCGCTATTGTCGTTTACACCATAAATTGTCCCGCTGGGACGAACTATGGTGTAAACAGCAGGGGTCTTCTTAATAAAGTCAGTAAGTTATGGGCATGCGACAAAGGATGGTGTGAAAAAATAGATTTTTTTCATGTCACTTCAAAAATTCGAGCAAACCTTTCCCTATAGTTTTGAAGAGCTAGACGCTGCGTTTACTGCTGCCGTTGAGGAAGAGAGAAAGGCGAAGGAGGACAAAAAGAGGTCGAAGCTCGAACAAATCCGGTACCGATGCCCTCAATGCCGATTGCGAGTTTTTGGTAAGGCCGACTTATGGGTGGTCTGTGGTGAATGTCATTGTGCCTTGGAAGAAAATGATTGATAGATAGACCAAATGGCACATGTGCCTAGTTGTGCAGCATTTGGCGGAAACTCTCTGGAACCCCTAAATAATTAATATACTATACCAGACCTCGCGATACCTTTAGTCAGCCAGCTTTTCCTGACTAACTAAAGG
>JAYWHF010000346.1:0-3395 GCA_043777855.1 Gammaproteobacteria bacterium
GCAATGGTATTGAGTTGATTGTTATAAAGAGACGCGTCGTTCGAGTGGCGGGCGTTCTCGGGCTCTAGTCTGCTTAGTTGTTCGCAAGTGCTGATGAGCGCTTTGTAGATCAGGCTCGCCAGCTCTAGCGGTAAAAAATTTGCCGGGAATCCGTTTAGCATATGCACAAGGTTGCGCTGCTTAGTTTTTAGTGTCATTAAAATGCGTTGTTTTTGTTCGCGTTTTTTTTCAATTGCCTGAGAAATAAAAGCGTAGCAAGCCAGAGCGCTCAGTAGAATTATAATCGATGCTACGATGTAGGCAGACATAGTGACCAGCTGTTAAAAACGGTGGGTTAGTTGAATTATAGCATCAATAAAAATACCCAATCGATTATGTAATGTGCAACTTTTTGAGTGCCTAAGTGCTTGTTTCCAAAGTTATAACATTCGGAATAAAAGTGTTGACAGTGTGGGGGTTGCTACATAGAATGCGCCCCACTTCTGCTGGCTATAATGCAGAAGGTTTCTGGGTCCCCATCGTCTAGTGGCCTAGGACACTGCCCTTTCACGGCGGTAACAGGGGTTCGACTCCCCTTGGGGACGCCATTTGCGGGAATAGCTCAGTTGGTAGAGCACGACCTTGCCAAGGTCGGGGTCGCGAGTTCGAGTCTCGTTTCCCGCTCCATTTTTAGTGTCTTGATCCTAGTCTTTCAATGTTTTTATCACCCAGTATTTTTATAAAACCCTCAGTGTAATCCTAGGGCTATCGCTCTTGCTTGCTCGTAGGAGAAAGGGCGATTTGCTTCGCTTGCGCTTTGTCTTTGATCATCAAGTGCCTGAAATATACTAATTTCATCGTCGGGCATGAAATGCAGGCAGTCACCACCAAAAAACCATAGCAAGTCCCTCGGCAAAAAAATCATAAGGCTCGGATAGCCCGCAACAATTCTGCAGAGCAGTGCTTGCCCTTGGATTAATTGTTTCGTACCTTCAAGTTCAGGTAGTTGTTGTAATGCTGCCAAAAAATCCTTATCGTTATCGGCGGAATCCATTGGCTCAGATGAGAATTGGTGCGATGCCTTTTCGATAAATGCGTTTAGGAGCCGCGAGTGAAATTCAATGTAGTTTTGGTCGTACGCATCGCGATTCATTTTTGAACTCTCTCTTTCTTTCGTTGGTTTACAATTTTATATCTACTATTTTCATTGAGGCCGAGGCGTTATGTCTGCTGCACTTTCAATTCGAAATTTAACTAAAGTTTACAACAATACTCTGGAGGCTTTAAAGGGTATTTCCTTAGACGTAATGCCCGGTGATTTTTTCGCTGTATTGGGACCGAATGGTGCCGGCAAGTCTACCACAATTGGTATTATCAGCTCGTTAGTCCGTAAAACTTCCGGTGATGTAGAAATATTTGGCTATAACACCGATACGCATTTTTCTCAGGCTAAAAAATTTCTTGGTGTCGTTCCGCAAGAATTTAATTTTAGTATGTTTGAGAAAGTAGAAGACATAATACTTCAGCAGGCGGGTTACTACGGTCTGCCTCGTCAATATGCAAAAGTACAAGCAGAAAAATACCTTAAAAAATTAAGCTTGTGGGATAAGCGCCACACTCCCGCGCGTATGTTATCCGGTGGAATGAAACGTCGTCTAATGATTGCTCGCGCGCTTGTTCATGAACCAAAGCTGCTTATTTTAGATGAACCTACGGCGGGTGTAGATATTGAGTTGCGTCGCTCTATGTGGGAGTTTTTGCGGGAAATTAATGAGGCTGGAACAACGATTATATTAACGACGCACTATCTTGAGGAGGCCGAAAGCTTGTGTCGTAATGTCGCTATTATTGATAAGGGCTTATTGGTGAAAAATACTAGCGTTAAGAATCTTTTACACGGCCTAACCAAAGAAGTATTTATCTTTGACGCACTTTTAGACTTGCCTCCTTCTTTGTCGCTGTTAGGTTTTCCACTTCAAGTATTGGACACTCATTCATTTGAAGTGGAAGTTGAGAAAGGTCAGCATCTTAACGATGTTTTTGCAGCGCTATCGCAACAAGGTATTGATATCATTAGCATGCGAAATAAAGTCAACCGCTTAGAGGAAATGTTTGTGGCCATGATTAACCAGCCATCGCCTGATCAATCACTCCCAGTTCTATTGCCCGCGAAACAAGAGGCCTCTCAATGACTTTAAATGAACAGTGGATCGCATTTTTAACTATTTTAAGGAAAGAAATTAAACGCTTCTCACGAATTTGGGTGCAAACTTTGCTGCCGCCCGTTATCACCATGGCGCTTTATTTTGTTATTTTCGGGACTTTAATTGGCAGTCGTATTGGCGATATGGGAGGGTTTAGCTATATCCAGTTTGTCGCTCCTGGCTTGATCATGATGGCGGTATTGACTAACGCTTACTCTAACGTTGTATCCTCTTTTTTTAGTGCGAAATTTCAACGCAGTATTGAAGAGGTGTTGGTATCGCCGACGCCAAATTATATTATTTTATTAGGTTATACCATGGGCGGCGTCGCGCGCGGTTTGTCGGTTGGGATACTAGTGACTATCTTGTCACTCATTTTCACTCATTTGCAACTACACAGTTGGTTAGTTACGCTCACCATTGTTTTACTGACGGCTATGCTTTTCTCTCTTGCCGGCTTTATTAATGCGGTCTACGCCAATACGTTTGATGAAATTTCTATTGTTCCTACCTTTATTCTTACGCCTCTGACTTATTTTGGTGGTGTGTTCTATTCCATAAGTTTATTGCCGGAAGTTTGGCAGAATGTTTCGCGCTTGAATCCCATACTGCACATGGTAAACGCGTTTCGATACGGTGTTCTTGGTGTTACCGATATCAATATTACTTACGCAATTCTTGGGCTGATTTTAGGTGTGGCAATTCTTTTTTCAATTAGTCTCCACTTGCTAAAAACCGGTAAGCGTTTGCGCGCATGAAAATTTATTGAGGAGTAGCTGTGATGACAGATGTTGATTCTAGCCCCTTGGGGAGGGTGACGCCTTACATCTCCAGTTATGACGCGAACCTGCTTTTCCCTATCTTGCGGCAACCGGGGCGCGATATTTTGGGTCTAGTTTCTAAGCTGCCATTTTATGGTTGCGATATTTGGACGGGGTTTGAAGTGTCTTGGCTGAACCGCTCTGGCAAGCCTCAGGTTGCAATTGTCGAATTCACTTTCCCATGCGATAGCCATTCAATTGTCGAGTCAAAATCTTTTAAACTTTATCTCAATTCCTTTAACCAAAGTATTTTTAGTACCTCTGCAGAGGTAGTTGCCTGTTTTAAGAAAGATCTATCATCCGCGGTTGGTGCAGAGGTTGATATTCATTTACAAAGTATCGGTGATGCAGTTTTTCCATCGTGCAAAATCGAACTGGGTACTTGCATTGA
>JAYWHF010000347.1:0-3376 GCA_043777855.1 Gammaproteobacteria bacterium
AAGCGGTAGCTAGATTGATTGCAGTACCCAAATGCGCAGGGTGTATTTGGCTGAGTTTAGTAAGTTCTGATGTTGCCCTATCCAGTTCGCCCGATTTTAAGTCAGCGAGAGCGTCTAGATAGTTTTTAGTGTCGGCTGGAGAAAATGTTGTTTTCGATTGAAGATTTTCAGGTGATGTACTCGTACATCCAGCAATAAAAATTACGAGCGCTGCGGCGAATAGCCAGTGTACAGCCATTGTTAATTTATAGTGTTTCATTTTGATAGATATCCAGTTTGCCTTTTTTTGCATAACGCACGGGGAATAGTTTCTCTAGTGCCTTAAAGCTTTGCGTTAACCACTGATTGGCTATACCTTCCTTGGTGTGCGCCATATTGATTTCATAAAATTCAATGGCTTTTTCCTCAAAAGGAAAGGCTTGATCTTCAATGAGAATATTATATTGCTCCAGTTCTTCGCCCTTCAAATGTCTTGGCCTTTCGGACTTCATTAAAGCAACAGAAAATTGTTCATAAATGTTACCTATTCCATAAGTCGCTTCTGTAGTGACTGCAGGGTTATTATAAATAGCGGCCTGTCCAAAAGCAGCAATTGCATCTTGCATTAGTTTTTTCTTGGCGCGTAGACTTTCTGGCAAGGGTTCCACTAATTGTTTTAGTGAAAATTGTGTTTGAATTTTTTTTGCAATATCCAGCTGAACATTCCCGGCAATAAAATTAGTTCTATCAGTCTTGATGGACTTTGGAGCTTGTTTATCCGCGTTCGATATTTTTTCTTGCCAAGATGTGACCTTATTTACGGCTTTGATTTCCCCCTGCAATAGCGTCAGCTTGTACATGGCCTCCATGTATTGTGGGAAGGGGCGAGGGTAGTTATCAGCATAGGTAGTATACGAACGTATAGCGGCATCGATATTATGCTTTGATTCATATAACTCAGCCGCTTTCCATAAGCTTGCCATTTTCATATCTTGATTGTTTTCTTGCGCAGAAATTTGTTCAAAGGTTTGTGCTGCTCTTACACCATCGCCTGCATTCAAATAAGCCGTCGAAAGCTGCTTTGTTGCATCCTTAAATAGCTCGTGCTTTGGATAGAGTTGTTGAAACGCTTGGCTATGTAAAATTGCTGCATTCCATTGTTCATGCTTAATGGCTAAGGCTACGGCTTCATACAATGCTTTGGGAGCAATATCGGAGTTTGGCGCGCGCTGCGCAATACGCGCATAGTGTTTTACCGCCATTTCAAATCGATTATTATTTGCGTCATTTTCGGCTTGCTTATAAATACTCAGCGCTAAGCTATCGAGTATCTTCTTTTGTTCCATCGGATCTTGATTTTGTTTTGCAAGATCGCCAAAAATAATTTCGGCATCGGGAAATGCTTTAAGCTGAATATAGGCAAGGCCTTTAATCTTATTCGCTTCATGAAGCATCTTGTCAGCGGCGTTATCTGTTAGCGTATTGGCCAGAGCTAAAGCGTTGTCATATTGCCCATTGTTTAATGCCAGCTCTGCTGCGTGAAGCGCAGCGGTTTGATATCGAGTTTCACGTGGGTAAAGCTGTGCCGAGATAAGTGTATAGCGGATATGTTTAGTGAGCCAGGTGGAGTTTACTTTATCTTGTTCATAAAGCTTGCTCGATAAAATGATAGTGGCATAAGCCGCCTCTTTATTCAGCACTATATTGCCGTCGTAGGCCGCCATTTCGAAAAAATGCATAGCGTCTTGATTTTGCTCTTCGGCAATAAGCAATTCCGCATAAAGATTGTAGACTTTATCTTGTTGAGAGTACGCCGAGTAGTGTTCTAGATAGCGTTTATACCAAATGTTAGCTTGATTAAAGTCCGCCTTTTTATGGTTCAGCTGGTAGTCTTCCTGATAAAAGATTGCAGCTTGCAACACGTGTTCACGCATTGCGTTTAGTACTTGCTCCTGATCGGCGATATTTTTGTAGTTGTTCCAATAATTACTCTTGGCGTTAAAAGTTGCGTAAGCTGTTTCGAGCGTGTCCTCAAAACGATTTTTAAATTTGCCATTTTTCCATGCTTCCATTTTTTTTAAGTAGGCAAAGGGGATTTTTGGTGAGCGAGGGTTGCTTGAAATAAATTGCTCCATCACGTCTGCAGCATCTGAATAACGCTCTTGTTCCAAATAGATGTCACTGGTGACCTCATAGCTGTGAAATAGATACTTAAAATCTGCTAATCCTGCAATATAGGTTTTTAGTTCCTGGGTGTTCTGCAAACTGGCGAAGCTCAATGCTAAGGCTCTAAAATAATCATCAAATTGACTTTTATCACTCGGCGATAAAGCCTTGTAGTCGCCAAACTGATGTTTATCTAAAGCAGCTATGTAATCGTCTGCCGCTTCGGCGTAGAGCCCTTGTTTGAAACGCGTCCATCCTCGCTTGAACAATGATCGTTCGTAGAAGGTCGCTCCTCCGGCATTAAACATCACCTCTGAATAGGCAACTTCAGCCTCTATAAATTTACCTTCACTGAAAGCATTTTCGGCAATCCGAAATTGTGATTCTGCGAAATGTGTTGAGGCTGGATATTTTTTACAAAGTACGGAAAGAGTATCCATGGATTGTTCGTACTGGCCGAGCTGATCCTGCGTGCGTGCAAGCTGATACAGTGTTTTATCGTTGGTTTTTGCGTCTGGAAACTCTATTAAAGATTTCTGTAAGAGCGCCATCGAATTTCTAAGTGCAGCGAGATACTGCGGGTCCTCAGAAACATCACTACCAGAACGGACATTATTTTTGGACAATTGATTAATCTGGTTAAGTTCAATCTCTGCTAATCGGTTAAATGCCATGCGTCTAGATTTGTCAGTGGAAGAGGAGTTTTTGATATAGTCCAAGTAAGCATTCTTTATTTCTTCTTCAGATTTCGGCTTAATAAATACTTCATTTTTGGCGTTATTAGCCTGCTTCGTTTGGCGTACATCAATCGCCCGCAGGGTGTCCTCGGGTGGCGGCGTACTGCAACCACTGCCAAAGGCCAGTGCGATAAGTAAAATGATAATTGATTTTGACATATTAATTATTGGCGTCGTAAAGTTTGGTTAGACCAAAACGGGACTGATTTAAATAGCTATTAAAGGCGATTTGATTCTTCGTCATTACGTCAGCGGCTTTGCTTAAATAGACTAGGAAAATACTGCTATATAATTTGTCTATTTGAAGCCTAGTATTCGTGGAAAGAGAATCACTATTTAGCTTGCTGAGTGTTATCAATTGAGCTTCAAGAAGGGTAAGCTCAGGCTCTTGTTTTTCGATAGCTTGGTTTATTCTGCTAATGAGCTGCGGCTGAGTGGCGGGTGTAGAATTTTTTATGTCGCTAAGCAAGTTCTCATAAAAATTAGTTTTCTTG
>JAYWHF010000348.1:0-3355 GCA_043777855.1 Gammaproteobacteria bacterium
CAAGAAGAAATGGCGGCTTTAGCTGCTTAAATGGTTATGCACTTCGCAGTTGAATCCGCCGGGCTTAATTCTTTGGAGAAACAAGAATATCAAAAGCTGATCGAAAAAATCAGAAGAAAAAATATTTCTAAAGTGTCTTCCAACTAGAGTTCTTACAAATGTGATGAAAATGCAAAGCGAAAGGAATGACAAGCCTCGTTGTGCTTCCACGTTTTTTCCTGAATACAGAATTTGAGCCATTGAAGATTTAGAGGATTCCCTAGTGACCAATAATAGTTATGTAGAAAAAATTGCATGGCCAAAATATCCAATCGAAACATACGTAGATCCATTCCATGGCGAATGGGGGTATCTATTGATATTTAGCAACGGGAAAGCAGAGTTTCACGAAGAAACGCCAGGGACGGACGAAATACAACAGCGATGGGGACACATGCTGGAAAAAAATAGAGAGGGTGGTTTAGTGTAAATGGAGCTTGAATATTTCTAGACCGCGTTGTCGAATCAGTCACCAAAAATAGCTTTTCATCAATATTTACGTTGCATTATTCTAGTGTCTTAATGCAATAGAAGTTAATACAGGGAGCTTCAGCATGAAGTTAAATATAGGTAGTAAGAACATCGAAATCAAGGAAGCTATTCGTCATTTAAAATTCAATATCAAATGGCTTAAATGCCGAGTACTTATCGCCAGCATGGGTGAGAACTCCGATCATTCTATCCAGTTCTACACGCAAAAAATCGCAGAGCAAGAAGCTCTCATTGCTTGCCTGTCGAAACATGAGAGAAATCACATCAAAAAAATAGAGTAATTCCTTTCAATTAATTGTAAAGCATTGCGACCTGTAGTTTTGTTATAGTGCCATTTTTTGAATGCATTCTGCGGCAGTCGAGAGCGAACCTTTCGGTAACATTTGTTGATGCAAACACTTGATAGTATCAACACGCCGCCTTGATATACACAACAACTCGAAAACTCATTTGTTTGGGACACACATCTTGACCAATAGTGCCTCTAGCTCAGGCGTTAATGCCGGGCGGCCTTTGGGTGAAAGACAGGTTCCTGTAATCTTGGCTTTAACAATACGAGCACCATCGTTGGTCCTAACAATGTCTTGGAGAAACTCAAACCGTAGTCTTGAGATTCGGCACATGCTGGTATTCACCACAAATTGGTCACCACTTACCAAGCTTTTTAGATAGTCTATTTCGGAACGTAAAATCACTAGGCCAATTTTTGCACGCGCCAAACTCGCATAATCAATTCCATTTTCTTTTAGCATTTGGTGTCGGGCATGCTCTAAATAATTTTGGTAGATGGCATTGTTTACGCCATCGGCCATATCGCATTCATAGTCACGCACCTCCATACAATATTCGTGTAGAAAGGAAAGTGTCGCTGTTGTATTTTCCATAAACAGATTCTCATTGGCCTTCTTGTGTACTGTCTTTTTCGCGTTGAATTTTATGGTAGATTTCCTCGCGGTGGACTGCAATATTTTTTGGTGCATTGATACCGAGTCTAACTTGATTACCCGCCACACCAAGAACGGTGATATTGATGTCATCGCCAATGATAATAGTTTCACCAATACGGCGAGTGAGAATTAGCATTGTTCATTACCTCCATACAATTTTTATGTGCTGTACACTACGTCTATGTGTATAAATATGATCGCTATATACGCCAAACTTTTCAATACAATCAATAGCTATTTCAAGAGTTTTAGGTACATGCACTTTGACCCATTAAACCAAATCGTTATGATTATTTCATGCAAAATACCCATCTCGGATTCATTAACGGGTTGTGTAATGAACAGTATTCGTAATATCTGGTTTGTGATTAGCTTACAAACGGTGCTTATATTTTTACTTTACTTTTTCCAGTTGTGGAGACCGAATCAAGAACCTAGTGTATCAAACTGGAGCCAAGAAGACTTTATAGTCTTGGTCGATGAACGATTAGCTGTAAAGGATAAGGAAAAGGGTAAGTTTGTTCTTGAGAAAAAACAAGAAGAATACAATTTGGCGCCCATCGACACCCCAGATGGGGTGATGCAATACGGATTACAGCAAGCCCGAATTACACTTCAAGTATTCAGTGATATTGAATGTTCGATATGTAGAAAAATGCATCCTAACCTTAAACAAATTGTAGATTCTTCAAAGGGTGTCGTTAAATGGGAAAACCGTCATTTCCCATTATCCATGCACAATCCGACTGCAGCAATTGAAAGCCAGGCGATAGAATGCGTTAGAGAATCTTACAATAACCGTGTGAGTTGGGTTGCTCTTGACCAATTGGTAACTGAAACTCGCGGGAATGGTCGTGGTATTGAATCGATGCCTGAATTTATCAGATCATTTGGTCTAAATGGGACTGTCATACAAAATTGTTTGGCTTCAGATAGCCATAAGGAAAGAATAAATTCCGATTACGAGTTAGGTCGTAGCTTGGGGATTTCTGCTACACCAGCGATTAGAATAATAGATAATAAAAATCAAAAAAGTTTTCTGTTAAAGGGCTTTAAAACCCCTGAGCAAATTCTCACTGCAATAGCTACCTTAATTGATACTTAAAAGATGATATCTAGCTACTAACCTACCTTTTGCATCTCTAATGGATGATTCCATATGTCAAGTTCCTGGTGAGCTAATAGATGACCTTCCTGGACAAGTACAATTTTACTATAGGGATGTAGTATAGAATCTCCAACTAACCAATATCATTTGCTTATTCTTCGATTTATCTTTGATGCATTAATGCAAGCGTAATACTCATAATTCCAGAGGTGACCAATGGACACTCAAACCCTTCAGTGGTTAAAACGAAATCTTCCTTACACGCTTAACTGGAGTGATGGCATCCATGCTATTCAGGTCTCGGTAAGTGAGAATTGGCTAAGTGTGAGTTTCTTTCCCGCGCTAAAAATCAAAACTCGGTCAGTACACCTTGATATAGAGCTTTCAGGAAAAACAGCCAAAATTGCTGATTTGGTTGGGAATGGTGAGGGTACTGAGTTCCATAATCGGAAAATTGGCACGCTCCTTGGAAACATTGCTGTTCAGGCTTTACGAGTGGTTTACGCTGACCGACTATCTGAGGTCACTCTCACTGGAGAGACCTGTCCGTCAACTCGTGTTTCGGATGCCGAAGTGCATATTGAGGATGTTGCGCGCCGAGCCACGTTTTGGAGCCGATTTGGATTGGTGCTTGCTGAACCTCTTAATCCTTGCAGCTACATGGCTGCACAAATTTTAGAGCTAAAAATTGTTGATCGAGGCAATATTCGAGAAGGAATCCCCACGACTCTCCTTTTGGGCCAATTTTGGCGTAGCTATCACGAGCCCC
>JAYWHF010000349.1:0-3355 GCA_043777855.1 Gammaproteobacteria bacterium
AATGGGCCTTCCGGCGCCGTGTCTGCCGGAGCGATAAAACCTTCCAAAATAAACTCTGCCGCGGCGGGCACTTGCAAATCATTGCCAATACATTTAACCACTTCAGTTTTGGCGCCACGTAAAAGCCCGGCGAAACCGTATTCAGAAAGCGTGTCCGGCACCGGCGTGACGGCCCCTAAAATAGTGGCAGGATCAGCACCCAAGGCAACGGCGACTGGGAAATTTTCTCCTGGAAACCGCAATTGAAATTCACGAAAATCCAGCGCGCCACCTCGATGTGAAAGCCAACGCATAATCAACCGATTTTTAGCGATTTTTTGCATCCGATAGATGCCCAGATTTTGCCGTTCTTTGTGCGGCCCCCGCGTTACAACCAATGGCCAGGTGACCAAAGGACCAACGTCGCCCGGCCAACAAGTTTGAATTGGCAACCTATCCAAATCCACTTCAGCCCCTTCGAGTAGCATTTCCTGGCAGGGCGCTTTGCTAAGCACTTTAGGCTGCATATTCAACACTTGTTTAAAGATCGGCAATTTATCCCAAACGTCTTTAAAGCCTTTTGGCGGTTCTGGCTCCTTTAAAAATGCGAGTAATTTACCCACTTCACGCAGGGCTGAAACAGATTCTTGCCCCATACCTAAGGCAACTCGCTCAGGGGTACCAAATAGATTTCCAAGCACAGGTATCGAATAACCTTTGGGATTTTCAAACAGCAGAGCAGGCCCGCCCGCACGCAAAGTGCGGTCGCAAATTTCTGTCATCTCTAGATAGGGATCAACTTCTTGCGTAATACGCTGCAGCTGTCCGCGCGCCTCAAGAAGAGAAATAAAATCACGAAGATCTTTGTATTTCATGGGTGAAAGCCATCTTATGGCACGCCGGTAGCGTCAAAAAATGCAGGAAAAATAGTTAATGAAAAACCCGCACTCAGCGCCACTCAATGCGGACTAAGCAAGACTTACTTTCTTTTCATCGACTGGAAAAACTCATCATTGGTTTTGTAATCTTTAAGCTTATCCAGCAAAAACTCTGTTGCAGCAACATCCTCCATGTCATTGAGTAAACGGCGCAAAATCCAAATGCGTTGCAGCTCATCTTCTTTTGTCAGCAATTCTTCCCGACGAGTGCCAGACCGACGTAAATTAATGGCGGGATAAATACGCTTTTCCGCAATTTTGCGATCGAGATGTAATTCAAGATTGCCGGTACCTTTAAATTCCTCGTAAATCACTTCGTCCATTTTTGAACCTGTATCAACTAGCGCCGTAGCGATAATGCTCAAGCTGCCGCCTTCTTCAATATTGCGCGCAGCACCAAAAAAACGCTTAGGGCGCTCGAGTGCATGGGCGTCCACACCACCGGTTAACACCTTTCCAGATGATGGAATTACCGTGTTATAGGCTCGCGCAAGACGCGTTACCGAATCAAGCAAAATAATGACGTCTTTTTTGTGCTCAACCAAACGCTTAGCGCGTTCAATAACCATATCCGCCACTTGTACATGACGCGAGGGTGGCTCATCGAACGTCGATGCCACCACTTCGCCGCGCACGGAGCGCTGCATTTCCGTTACCTCTTCAGGACGCTCATCAATCAAAAGCACAATTAAATGACACTCAGGATTATTGCGCACAATGGCCTGCGCAATGTGTTGCATCATGATGGTTTTACCCGCTTTAGGTGGCGCTACGATCAAGCCACGCTGACCTTTACCAATTGGGGCAATTAAATCGATGATGCGGCCCGTGAGGTCTTCAGTAGAGCCATTGCCAGCTTCTAGCACCAAGCGTTTATTTGGAAAAAGAGGGGTAAGGTTTTCAAATAGAATTTTGTTGCGCGAATTTTCGGGTTTATCAAAATTAATTTCGTTAACTTTCAATAACGCAAAATAGCGTTCACCTTCCTTGGGTGGGCGAATCTTGCCCGAGATCGTATCTCCAGTTCGCAGATTGAAACGGCGAATTTGACTGGGCGACACATAAATATCGTCAGGGCCCGCCAAATAGGAACTGTCTGCTGAACGCAAGAAGCCGAAGCCATCGACAAGAATTTCCAGCACGCCATCACCATAAATATCTTCGCCGCCTTTTGCGTGCCGCTTAAGAATATTAAAAATGATATCTTGCTTGCGAGACCGCGCGAGACTTTCCAGCCCCATTTCGCGGGCTATATCTATCAATGATTCAATTGGTTTAGCTTTTAAGTCGGTAAGATTCATAAGTAGGACTTTGTGGATGGTTGTGCGGATGATAGCCGGATGGCTGAGTTGTTTATTGGTAATCTGCTGCGTATTTATCTGTTATAAGTCGTTAAAAGGTTAGCGACTGCACTTAAGGATCAACTGACGGCATTCTGTATTTAGGTTAGAACAACAGCAGGATTTAAAGGCGACTAACGAGGGATTTGATCTACCCAACGAACCCTGAGCCTTGAGGGCGGCTCGTCGTGGATAAAAATGACGATTGGAGTATAACCACAAAACCAATCAAGTGCAAAAAAAAACACATACTTTCAAGTAAAGCGGCTGATGCTATTAAACAGCCGCTTTTTTCATTACAAGGAGCCGTTGATAAACTCAACCAACTGCGCTTTGGATAATGCACCCACTTTTGTAGCTTCAACTTGCCCGTTTTTGAAAATCAGCAAGGTCGGAATACCGCGAATATTAAACTTTCCGGGGATTTCCTTGTTGGCATCAACATCTACCTTAGTGATTTTAACTTTTCCGGCGTATTGTTCAGCAAGATCATCGAGAATAGGTGCAATCATTTTACAAGGGCCACACCAAGCCGCCCAAAAATCAACCAACACCGGAATGCTCGAACTCAACACATCTTCAGCAAAGCTAGCATCAGTGACATGTACAATTGCATCGTTACTCATTTATAAACTCCAAGCCAGTGACTAATTAAAAACCTCGTGATCACATAATAATGTTAGAACAAACTCGTCGCAAGCAGAAAAAATCTATTACATCCATAGCAGCCGGCTAAAAACTTACTTTTAGGTAACGCAAAACAAAAAATTATGTGGGGCCTGTCATTCAGCTTGCTTTGTCCAGAATACGAACCAGCGTATCGTTTAATTTATCCAAGGTAATTGGCTTTGATAAATAATAATTCATACCGCAAGCAAATACCGCATCACGATGCTCTTGGAGCGCGTGAGCGGTCAAAGCCACAATCGTTGTTGCCGGTAAACCGCGACTTTTTTCAAACTCTCGGATACTGCGAGTAGCTTCGAAACCATCCATTTCTGGCATCTCGCAATCCATTAAAATAATATGGTAAGGCTGAGCGGCGCAGAGCACAGCATCCACCGCTAACTTACCATTCTCAACCAATTCAGGCTGGAC
>JAYWHF010000350.1:0-3354 GCA_043777855.1 Gammaproteobacteria bacterium
GGTGCTTTGCCAGAGTGCTTGCCCTGCGTAGCGCGACTGACTTTTTACTTTTAAAGTACCAAATTGTCGCCAGCCATCTTGAACTTGAGCCAACCCGGGTTCTGCATTGAAGTTCACCAGCCGCGCAAACCAATCTGGGGGATCTTGTAGTGCAGGCGTAGACTTAGCGTTGTCGTACTCGCGAGTAATGAGTGGTTTATTGTTGGGATCGCTTAAGACGATGTACTCATAGTGGCCGGTATCAAATTGTGCGCTGATTAGCAGCGCTAAACTGACAGGATCTTTTTCCATTTGCGAAAGTGATAGCGCCAGTGAGTTAGCATTGTCTAAATTTTTAAGGTGTAGTTGTTCCTCTAAATATTGTTTGGCGGACATGAGGCTAATGGCAAAGCTCCCCCCCATGGCCAACAACAACATGACAAAAATGCCAATCCATAGTTGTTTGATTAACGACATAAACAATTCACCTTTGATAACGCGGCCATCACACTAAAAGCCTTCTTGTTTCATTCGTGCCAGCACATCGCGCCACCGCGATAAGCGAGCCGTTGGGTCAATATTGGGCTGCGCTTTGTTGCCTACCCATAAACCTTCACTGTTAAAACTGAATACCGGACGCAAGTCAGTGCGCTTGTCGGCGGTGTCGATACTCGTTATTAAGCTATCCAAAATTAAGGGTATCGCATTGGGTTGTGGATAATACCCGAGTACCATGTGGGCCTGAAACGCGTGGCTGAGCGGCCCGCCTATTTGTGCCTTTACGTAAATTAAACGCAGGCGTGTTGTTGGCATACCTAACTTTACGAGCGATACATATTTGGCAATGGCATAGTCCTCACAATCCCCCGCGCCGCTGCCTAGCGTTTCCAAGGGCGTCGCCCAATAATCAGATTTTTTCCAGTGAACACTATCATCTTCAAAACGAGTGTAGGTATTAAAAAAACGGTTCACGGAGGTAACTTGATCTATCTCTGAGAGGCCTTGATTGTCATCGAGTAACTTATGCCACGCGCGCAATTTTTGCAGGCCAATAATCCCGTAGTTAGCCTGCATGACAGGCGCCATTGTATCGATTATTGTGGTTGTTGAAGCAGATAGAAGTGGGTAAATAACGCTGACAAATAAAAACCAGTGCCTCAGCGCAGCAGCGTTTAATCTGACGTTTTTCAACGGCAGTTTCCATTCGCAACGTTAAGGCAATCGCTAGGGTAATACATGGGTAGAGCCGACTCTTGATAATGATGTCTCAAGTATAGTTGGCCATCGATCGGGTGGCCTTAAAAATATCGGCGGGTATTTAGTTCAAACAGGTAACAAACGCTGTGGGATTTCTGTTACCAACCTTCTCGAATAACTGTTACTGTTCGCTAAATAATGGTTACTGTTTGTCGTGTAATTGTGCATTTCGATCTTTGTTTACGCCATCTATTTTTCTGCATACGTATTCAACGGAAAAAGCAAGTTGCATACGTATGTCACGCTTGTAGCTCTGCAGAAAATCGATTCCTATGCCGGCTCCAATAACATTAATAACGGAATCAATTCTATGAAAATCAGGTCTATCTTTCTCGTTTTTTTATTATTTACTTGTGCAAGTGCTCACGCCGAATGGTTTTTACGCGGCACCAACAATGGATGGGCTGCAACACAAATGATATCGGCTGGCGCAGGTACTAACACGGTGCAATTGAATGGCGTTGTGTTTAGTGCAGCGGGCAGTGTTAAGTTCGATCGTTTTGGTAATTGGTCAGAAAATTACGGTGTGGGTGGCAGAAATGGTACTAATATCGCCGTAGCTGCAGGTACGTGGAATATTAAATTTTTTACGGACACCAAAAACTGGAACATCTCGCCGGCTGTTTCGGCATCCTCATTAACGGTGTCTTCGTTGAGGGCGTCTTCGTTGAGAGCGTCTTCCATCGCGGTGTCATCCTCAAGTGCGGCGGGTACAGCGTACCATTTGCGGGGAACGCACAATGCCTGGGCTGAAGGTGATTTGTTTGCAACAGTCGCAGGTTCAGCAACAAACTTTGAAATTTGTCGTAATTTTTCGGCGGGAGATGCCGGTGGCGGCCCTCGTTTCAAAGTCGATCCTAATGGCGGTTGGGGCGCCGATGCATTTCCTGCCGCCGATGTTGCTGCTAACGGCTGGACCAAAATTATTATTAATGGCTCTACTAGAAATATTCTCAGTACCACCACGAACTTGAGTATTAATTGTAGCGCCTCTAACGTAAGTAGCTTAGCAGTTGTAAGTAGTTTAGCAGGAGCAAGTAGCGCCGCGCCCAGAAGTTCGGTTGCGAGTTCGTCTACCAGCTCGGTCGTCGTTGCCGATGATTTCCGTGCGCGCACCACTTATTTTATGTTTGTCGATCGCTTCGCCAATGGCAACACCAATAACGATAACGGCAATAATTCGGGCGCAACCTCAACGATTAAATCGGCGGGCGGCATCAGCGACTGGAAAAAATATTGGGGCGGTGATATCGCCGGTGTGATTGCAAAGCTTGACTATCTGCAAGCATTAGGCGTGACAGCTATCTGGGTAACGCCTTTAGTAGACAATATCGATGTGGGCTCAGATGGCGGTTATCACGGCTATTGGGCGCGAGATTTCTACTCAGTAGATGAGCACTTAGGTGATTGGGCATTGGTTGATGAGCTGCACCACCAAATGAAGCTGCGCGGTATGAAATTAGTGTTGGACATCGCCCTTAATCATTCCAATCAGGACGACTCCTTTGAATTTGGCACCTTGTTGAAAGAGGGTGCTTTCATCACCAACTTTGCCGGTGGTAAGGGAACCTGGTATCACAATAACGGTGCAATTTCCGATTGTGGAGATACTAACCCAGCAACTAAATGTGATGGCAGTAACGGCTCGTTTAATGAGTGGAATGATCCTTGGTCTTTCCGAAATAAAAGTTTGTTTAATTTAACGGATTTTAACCACGGGATAAATTCAAATAGCATAGCGGATACTTACTTAATCAATGCCGCACTAAAGTGGATGGATCACGGTGTTGAAGCGTTTCGTATCGATGCGATAAAACATATTGAGCCCAGTTTTATTAATCGTTTTTCTGCAGCAGTGCGCGCTAAAAAAGCGGATACCTATATTTTTGGTGAGTGGTATGGTGCGGGTGCCAGCGATCCAGTCTCTATGGGTTTCTTAAATGAGCGCCGCGGTTCAGAGCTGCTAGATTTTAATTTACGCGATAATATTGAGAGAGCCATTTCCGGCGATCAAACTATGACAAGCTTAAGCAATCACATCGCTTCGCGTGCAGCGGCTATGAATAATAACGAAGACTTGCAAACAGTTTTCCTTGATAACCATGATGCAACACGCAC
>JAYWHF010000351.1:0-9329 GCA_043777855.1 Gammaproteobacteria bacterium
CGCGAAACTCTTTAATGCGTGTTACACCTTCAGGGTCTGTTGCATAGCTGCCATCCGGCACCGTGTAATGGAAAGGGTCGTAACACCAATTAAATCCATCTTGCCCACGAATAGTATTCACGGCCGCCTGCTGAGATTCACTATCAGGCGCCATGATGGATAAATCTTCCATCAGCATTTTCTGCTCTGATTTGATTTCATTGACCGTCGCACAATCGTATACCGGCAACAGGTGGATGTGGGTAAGACCTGCATCGGCCAAGCCTTTTAAATGCGTCATACCTTTTGAATTACTGTCTGTAAAGGCCGCAAATGTACCGCGTTTATTTTCCGCAACCGATGTGTCTGCAATGCTAAAATCGCGGACATGTAGCTCGTAAATTACGGCATCCTCAGGTGCATTGACTATCGGCTTGCTTAGCGAATCCCAAGCATCAGGTTTTAAGTCAGCATCATTTAAGTTAACCAATAAACTACGCTTACCATTTGTGGAAACACCAAGGCTATAAGGATCGGTCACCCAATTGTGCTCAATACGCCCCGTGCTGCGCACAAACACCTCAACCTCATAAAGATAATACTTTCGATTCCAATCCACACTTCCGGCTGCTGCCCAAACTCCTGTCGCAGAATCGCCCACCATTTCAATCACAGAACTTTCAGAGCCAACAGCCGCATCATAAATATGTAACTTGACAGATTTCGCTGTAGGGGCCCAGAGGGAGACGCTGGGAATAGCGCCGTTATAAGTCACACCTAAAGCTCCAGAGTAAGAAAACAAATCATCCAAGACTCCTGCAAACTGTAATGCAGTTGCATCCAATAGCTTTCCATTTGTAGCGGTTGCTGATACAGCAATTTGTTGCTTTAGTATCTCGGGTAATTTTGTTAAATCAGCTGCCGCTATTTTGTAAGAGGCAAAACCACTCAAATGTTTAAATTTTGCTTTGATCGAATCACTGAGCCCGGCGGGGTTATAAGTCAGCGCTATAGAATCGCCGCCAACAATACCGGCGGGGCTAGAGGCTAAAGAACCTGTTGGAGAATAATGTAATTTCAGGTTAGCAGTTGCCGCAACCGCCGCTGGTAAATCTATCGCGATGGTGTCACGGGTGAGCCAGTGAGCCTTGGCGGTTTTCAGATTACCGGATACAACTTCATCGCCGATATAAACTTTATGGTTAACGGCATCGTAAGTAAAAAAAACTTTTTGCCCATCAGTTGAAACTTTAAAACCAATATCGCTACCCGTATCACTTCCATAGCTCTCTTCCCAGCTTTCGTTGAGAGCAACTTTTGCGTTGTAATCACCAATGGGTATTGCCGTTGTAGAGAAAACATAAAGGCCACTAGCATTAACATCCTGCATCCAAGAACGCAAACAGTCAGGCTGCCAATTTGCTGGGCAACCTAAAGCGGCTTGAAAATTACCAGCCGCGGTTGCAATCACCGAAGTGTGGCTATCTGCAACAAAATGATTTTTATTGCTGTAATAAAATTTTATATTTTTGGGCGCAGTAAGCGAAAAGCCAATATTATTGCCATTCGGTTTAGCGGCGGCACCATAGTTTTCTGCCCAGGAACTATTAAGCGCTGCTTTATACTGCCAATCCCCAGCTGGCACTATGAAAGATTTTTGCCATACCTTATCCGCGCCATCCCATTCAAGTTGCGTAGCGGTGCAACTCGGAGCCCAGTCATCAATACAGCCTAGAACTTTTTGCAAATTACCCGCGATGGTTACCGATGCCGGTTGCGGATCAACCGCAACGCCTTCTTGTGAAGTGTCAGTGACGAGATGAGTAACGTCATCGTATTTAAACGTAATTGTTTTTTCACTAGCGATGGTAAATTTTGCATTTTCACTACTGAGGTTGTAACCATAGCTTTCGGTCCATGCATCATTCAGCGCAATTTTGTATTCCCAGGCACCAGCGGGCAGCATCGCGCTAAAAGTCCATTCTGTACCATTTTTTTCTAGATGGGTTACCGCACAGTCTGGCTGCCAATTATCCGGGCAACCCAGCTGTGACTGTAAATTTCCTGCGAGTGTTACGGAAACGGGCGTAGCAGCAATGGAAAAAGATGTACCACAAAAAATCAGCAACAACGAAACCAACACAATTGATTTTTTCATTATTTCGTCTCACTTATAAAATTTAATAGACAAAAAAAAGGCGCAGAATATCTGCGCCAAACAAGGGGCAACAACCATACAAGGATAAATCAACATGAGAGCTGAAGAGGTAACAACATGATACTAACTTTCAGTTTTCAACAACTGAATAATATTATGGCGCGAAAAATGAAACAACAAACAACATACGTATTCATACAGAATAACCAAATAGCATACGTATGCATCTGGAAATAAAACAACGCTATTAACATACCTCTTGATCAGAGCTCTTGAACGTAGCTCTTGAACGTAGCTCTTGAAAATAAAAATTAACAGAAAAACGAACGGGGATTTTAAAAACTATACGAACCTAGAATCTATAAGTGCTTTGTGAGAATTAAAATTTAACGCGCACCGGCGTAAGTATTCTCTTATTTTCACCAAATCATGTTTATGGGCTTGTTCGTTTCCAGCGACTAGCTGATCCTGAGTTGGGAATACTCCATAACCGGCGAGGAGACAATGCCATGAAACAGAGGAATAATAGCCGCTTATTTTTTGTCGCTCAATTTCTTGGGAAACATTACCGCCACTTACCCAGCAATTAATTACTCCACTTAATGACGCAGATAGCTGCTGATTGCCGGCGTTAGCAAGCCAATATTCTGAATCCTTGCGTGAATTTACACGATAGTGGCAAACGATATAATCACGCACCCCCTCAAACCGCTGGTTAATCGATTTATTAAATGTCTCTTGTTCTTGATTACTAAAATTACCGGCCTCGTAGGCCTCGACAAAGCCCTGTACGGTCTCCTGCACCAAATGTAGTGCAGTTGCTTCCAGAGGCTCTATAAATCCTTGGGACAAACCAACAGCCAAACAATTCTTTTCCCAATGCTTGGCAACACGGCCCACTTTCATCGTTAGATGTCGAGCATTGGTTGATGCATCCAACATGCCTAAGGTTTTGCGCAACTCAGTTTCAGCTTGATCTGATGTACAAAATTTCGAACTAAAGACATACCCATTGCCGACGCGGTTCGCCAGTGGAATATTCCACATCCAACCATTTTTTAATGCGGTTGCTGTTGTGTATGGGGGGAGCAAATCATTCGTGGGTGTTGGTATGACTACCGCCGAATCATTAAACAAATTATTAGCAAAACTAACAAAGGGAACTTGCAGCTTCTTTTGAATAAGCAAACCCGAGAATCCAGTGGCATCAACAAAAAAATCAGCAGAGATACTTTCACCCGAATCCAGTTGCAGGCTCGCGATATCTCCGCTCTCGGTCAATTGCACTTCTGCAACTTTGTTTTCGCGATGGACAACCCCGCGAGCCACGGCTTTATTGCACAAAAACTTGCCGAGTAGGCTTGAATCAAAGTGATAACCGTAGCCGACATCAAAAGGGAAATTTTCACGTGGTTTTGGACTGAGACCATGCTGCGCAAGATAGGTAGCAAGAAAAAAATGATCAGGATGTGCAACTACGTCGATTCCCTTGCGACGGACAAATGCGTTGTAGAAAAACGCAGGAGCCGAATAGTCATCAGGTTGGGCCGGGAAAGGATGAAAATATTCTTCAAAATTCGAATAAGTAGACCAACCCTTGAAGGCAATGCCATTTTTATAGGTGGCATTGCAGGCTGGCATCCATTCACTTTCATCAACATCAATATAGTCAAAAAAAGATTTTAGCTGTGGCGTGGACCCTTCCCCAACTCCAATTGTTCCTATGTCCGGCGACTCTATCAAGGTTATTTTAAAGGGCTTATCAGCCCAGCGCTTAGCCATGATGTTGGCGGCCATCCAGCCAGCAGTTCCACCGCCAAGAATAACAAAATTTTTTACAAGCCTTGGAGTATTCATCGCAACGCTACTTTCAGCGGTCCACCTATTTAGTTAGATTAATTTATCTCAATCACTAATGAAGTCATCGCCGTTAGCTCGAGACTTTTTTGCAACTCGACAGACTTACCCGTTAATACATTTTTTCCGAGTGAGCTGCCTTTAAGCAAACTGCGAAATCGAGTCAAATCCAGCAAAGAGTTTTGTTTGTTCTTATTAATAACGATCATGACTTTTTCAGCATCCGTAAACCGAAAGTAAACATAAACTCCGCTTTCCGGAACATAGTGTAGAAGTTTACCATCCTGAATCGCTTTACTGGTTTTGCGCCAGTTAAATAACAACTTAATGAATGCCTGGGCATCGGCTTGCGTTACGCTCAAACCTTTTCCGGTAAACGCATTTGTTGTATCGCCTTGCCAACCACCCGGCATATCCGCACGAATCGCGCCATCATCACGCTCTTTCGGGCTGGTCAATAGCATTTCTGAGCCGTAAAAGTATTGTGGAATACCTCGTGTTGTAGCATTAAATATCATCGCCGTTTTAAATAAATTCAGATTTTCATCTAGCGCAGAGAAAATGCGACTCGTATCATGGTTTTCAAGAAATACCACCATGCGTTGGGGGTCTGCGTAAAGAAAATCATTCGCTAAAGCTTCATACAACTTAACCAAACCTTGGTCGTTACCTTCATCCTCCATCAAGGCCGCGCGCAACGCATAGTGAACAGGAAAATCCATGAGACTTGGCAGATAAGATTGGTAGCCATTGCTGTTCACTTTGCCTTTTTGCCATGATGCAATAATTGCACTATTAACCGTCCACTCCTCGCCAACGATATTAAAACGCGGATACTCTTCGAGAATATATTTTCCCCACGTGGCGAGAAAATATTTATCGGCATAAGAATAAGTATCTTCTCTAATGCCAGAGAGATTGGCATATTCAATCCACCATACCGAATTTTGAATTAAATAGTTTGCAAGCAAAGGGTTACGCTGATTTAAATCTGGCATAGTTTGCACAAACCATCCATCGGAAAATAGTTTTCTATCCTCTGGTGCAACATGAATATCGTGCAAAGTCGTTCGCCGATGTGAGGTTGCAACAAACTCTGCGGGATAATTAATCCAATCAGTAGCCGGTAAATCCTTCATCCACCAATGCCCAGAGCCTATGTGATTAAGAACTATGTCCTGAATAACACCGAGCCCCTTGCGGTTAGCGGCTGCGACAAATTTTTTGTACTCCTCGTTGGTGCCAAAGCGTTTATCAATATGATAATGATCTGTTGCAGAGTAACCATGATAGGAATAGATCTCTTGATTATTTTCAACAAGCGGCGTGGGCCAAATCATTGTGAAACCCATGTTGGCGATATAATCCAGATGGTCTTGCATCCCTTTAATGTCACCACCGTGACGCCCGCCGGACGTTGATCGATTAGTCACTTCGAGTAAAGTCTTATGGGTATCGTTTTTTACTGTGCCATTTGCAAAACGATCAGGCATCAACAAATAGATTGCATCTTTTGAATCAAAACCATCACGATCCGCAGACGCCTTTCTGCGCGACAAGAGAGTGTAGTTTACGCTGCCAATCCACTTTTCATTGTTACGGAAGTTAATGACAAAGCCCCCGGGCTTGGCGTCACTGTCTATTAGGAGATTTAAAAATAGATAATTTTTGTTATCCGTTTTTTCAACGCTAACCAAGGCAACACCCGAATGCTGGATACTCGGTGTCAGCTCAGCAATATCGTCGCCGTGAATCATTAACTGGAGTTCCGGATGATGCATACCAACCCACCAATTCAAGGGCTCTAGATGTTTAATCTCAAACTTCTTTGCGTGAGCAAGAGAGCATAGTAATAGAGTTAAAAAAACAAAAACTATTCTTTTCATGATTTATCCGTTACCGCTATTTATTTTTGCAGGAAATACCTAGACCAAAACGAAAATCACCCATTCAATCGAAACAGCTGAATGGGTGAAATTTTTGAGGCCGCATTGCTTCTGACAAATTAATACTTGTAGTTCATACCCACAAAATATTGACGACCGAAGTATTGAATAGAACCGGTTTGGTCTTCTTTACCAAAGTAGGTTTTTGACGGCTCATCGGTCAGGTTATTAACTTGAAATACAAGTTTAACGCCGTTTTCGAATTCATAAGACGTTTGAAAATCTACGACTGATTCATCAGCATAGAAAACTTCTTGTGACTCAACCGCCACCTGATTGGCAACAAATGCCTCTCGGTAACGATAGTTTAACCGCGTTTCAAAACCTGACAAATCGTAAAACAAGGTGGCAGTTAGTGTGCTGGGCGAAAGGCCCGGCATGCCAATGTCCTCATTCTGGCCACCCAATTCACTCAGGCGTTCTACGTCGCTTTCATTAAAGGTATAGCTACTACTTACGCCAAGACCAGACCAATTTCCTGGTAAAAAATCAAAGGTTTGAGTGTAACCGAGTTCAATGCCCTGAATATAACCGCCCTTAGTATTATTTATTGCTGTTTGATATTCACCGCCAGGCTGCAGTGGATTACCAGTGCTTGGGTTGGTCGCAGGAACATTAAAACCCAAGGCTACAAAATCTACGCCCTTGAGAGTTTTTACTTCGATAAACGACTCGATATCTTTACGATACAAGGCTATCGCTACCGCGCCTTCAGTATCTTCAAAATAATGCTCGTACGATAAATCATACTGAGTGCCATAAAATGGATCTAATAGCGGACTCGTATTACCCCACGCATTAAATCTATCTTCGCCGTCAATCCAGGAACCGGCACCGGATTTGAGCTGGCTGATGGGCGGACGCGACATAACTTTTGCAGCCGCGAAACGCAGATTATCATGCTCAGTCACTTTAAATTTTAAGTTAAGTGAAGGCAAGTAATCGGTATACTCTTGCCCCACCACATTTCTAACATAGTCGGTGCTGACAACGCCTCGCTTATCCGCAATCGGAGTGCCTACGCCACCACCTACTTGCAAAAAGCCATCGCTAGACTGATCGGAATTTACAACACGCACGCCAAAGTTACCGCTCACAGGCGTAGCGCCCATTTCAGTTTCGAAATTTGCCATAAGGTAACCGGAGAGAACGTCTTCAGTTACTGTGCCTGTTTGAACCATGGTCCAATTGTTTTGCCAATTGGCTACTGGGTTCCAAGGAGTGCCGCGAGCAGCAACGACCGCCGCGACTGCATCATCAAAACCTATGGCGAGGAAATCAGGCATGCCGGATAGTTCGCCTTTAAAACTGACTACCTTGGTCATGTCCGCTGTCAGCTTGATTGGAACTTGGCCGATAGCATTCCCAAACTCTGAACCATAACCATCCTGACCGCGCTTGCCCGAGTACTCCCGTGAAGAATTGCGTAGACCAGCTTCAACCGACGTAATAATTCCAGAATCAAATTCATACTTTACATCAAATTTTTCGGCAGTGATTTCATTGTGCGTTAGAAAGGGCCATTGACCCACTTCGGTAATAGCCATGCGGTTTAAATTGGTATAGCTTTGGCTCGACATAAAATCAGCAGGGTTTAAACCATTATTGCGATAGGTTACCGTCTCTGCAGAACGCACAGGAGTTGCAGCGCTGGTATCGTTATAGAGTATCGCTCTTGTGCCGCCGTTTTGAAAATCGCCATCTGATTTTGAATAGGAAAGATCTGCCGCGATCGTTAAATTATCGAATTTCCATTCGGCATTGATGCCGCTGGAAAGTACTTCAGCTTCGCGCGAATCATCGTCGTTTACGGTAAACAC
This sequence comes from Gammaproteobacteria bacterium, assembly GCA_043777855.1. GTDB lineage: Bacteria > Pseudomonadota > Gammaproteobacteria > Pseudomonadales > Cellvibrionaceae > Cellvibrio. The sequence continues at coordinate 7,761 of JAYWHF010000351.1, forward strand.
AGCGAAGTTGTTGCTGCCATCAGTTGCAAACGTGCCGCCCACCACTCTATTGTCGCTAATCAGTGGATTAGTAATCGTACCTGCATTGGAGAGCGTTTTTACGCGAAAACCCCTTGCAAAGGCTTCAGAGTTTGCTTTGGTATTAAATACATCCGCCTTTAAAGTGAATGTTTCACCCGGTGCCCAGACTACTGCCGCCAGAAAACTATCGCGTTGCTCTTCACCACCGCGCTGCTGAATTTCCATCCCTTCACTAATGGCTTCATTACCGGTTTGCATGCCCTTATCATCTAGGATTCCAGTAGCGGCATTACCATCAGCATTTTTTCTACCGTTGTACTGCAAGCCTATGTACTGATTTGCAACACTGGGAGCATTCAACCGTGCATAACCAACGGCGAGACCAAGAGTGTTATCAGCAAACTTACCTTGATAGGACGCATTAAAGCGGCTACCTAAATCAGTAGCATCTTCTACTTCTGAAGAGCGGCTATTGGAGCTGCCGCGCAGGCCGAGATTGAAACTATGTTCTTGTGTATTTTTAAGAGGATTTACCGTTGTTAATTCAATAGTACCGGCCACACCGCCTTCAACCAAGGATGCTTTTGGTGATTTGTACACGGAAGCTTCGGATATTAACTCAGAAGGATATACATCAAATTCAATTCTACGACCCGCAATTGGGCCAGTGCTGGTACTGACTTGCTCACGACCATTAAGAGTTGTAAATACAAAGTCGCCGCTCATGCCGCGAATATTTAATTCACTCGCTTGACCGCCAGTACGCACCGTTGTGACACCGGGCAAGCGCGCGAGAGAATCAGCGATGGAGACGTCCGGCAAACCACCGATATCATCTGAAGAAATTGCTTCAATAACAGTATCAGCATTACGTTTTACTTCAATCGCGTTGACGACACTTTGACGGAAGCCTGAAACGATAATTTCTTCGACATCTTGTGACACGGATTCTTTCTTTACTTCCGCCGCTTTTGTTTTATCTACTTGCTGCGCATAAACCATTTGAGAACCCGCCACCAAGGACATGGTAGAGACGAGCGCTAGCATATGATTGAACTTAATTTTTTTCATGTGGGATTCTCTCAGTTGGAGATTTTACTATTATTGTATTGCCAGCAAACCCTGCATTACTTACCTACAAACTCTGCTACTCGTAAAACAGATTGCTACTGTCATCGAAATCATAGTAAATCCTGTTGCTCGAGCTCGACAATAGCCTGCATACGTATTCAATAAAACACATACGTATGCAATGCAACTTTTTCAACAGAGAAAAACATATGTATCTAATTAACTTTATAAACAAAGATAGAATATTTTTTTAGCGATAAGAGAATAAAAAAAGGGGGCTATTCTAGCCCCGAATGATGATTTTAACTAGCGGAGAAAAACGAGAAAACGACTAGCAAACAATTAGAAAAACAACTAGAAAAACACTTAGAAGACAACTAGCAAAAAAGGAAAAAAACAACGAAAAAAGTCATGCATTGATGAAACCCAGAAAAATACCTACACAGCAACCTGCTGGCTAACAACCGACACAATTGC
>JAYWHF010000352.1:0-3347 GCA_043777855.1 Gammaproteobacteria bacterium
ATTTTTTTACTAACCCCATTTATGTCAGCGCCATAGATAGCGCCATTGCCGCAGGAAAGGCGATACATATTTTGGGATTGTTATCAGACGGTGGGGTTCACAGCCATCAGAATCATATTTTCGCCATGATGAAAATGGCCGCACAGCGTGGCGCCACAGAAATTTACCTTCACGCCTTTTTAGATGGCCGTGACACCGCACCAAGAAGCGCGCAAGACTCGTTGCAAAAAGCAGAAGATCTATTTCAATCTCTCGGAGTTGGTCGCATTGCCTCCATTGTGGGCCGTTACTTTGCGCTAGACCGCGACAACCGCTGGGACAGAGTTAAACAAGCCTACGATGTAATGGTTGCCGGTGACGCAGAATTTGATTCCCTTACGGCTCTAGACGGTTTGCACGCGGCTTATGCCCGCGGGGAAAATGACGAGTTCGTCAAAGCAACCGTTATCTGTGGTGAAGAACAAGAAGTCGCAACCATTAACGATGGCGACTCCGTGATTTTTATGAACTTCCGTCCTGATCGCGCTCGCGAAATTACTCACGCATTAATCGACGCTGACTTCACCGGTTTTTCGCGCGAACTGCATCCCGAAATTGCACACTTCGTACAAACAACAGAATATTCGTCGGCCATAAAAGCACCCATTGCCTTTCTACCCGAAGACTTAACCAACTCATTTGGCGACTACATTTCGCAACTCGGTAAAACTCAACTGCGTATCGCAGAAACCGAAAAGTATGCTCACGTGACCTTCTTTTTTAACTGTGGAAATGAAACGGTTTATCAGGGGGAAGACCGTATTTTAGTGCCTTCTCCTCAGGTAGCAACTTATGACTTACAACCAGAAATGAATGCACCCATCGTAACCGATAGATTGATTGAAGCGATTGAGTCAGGAAAATACGACGCGATTATTTGTAACTATGCCAATTGCGATATGGTCGGCCACTCGGGCATTATGGAGGCCGCAACCAAAGCCGTTGAGGCTATTGATATTTGCCTTGGCCGCGTACTTGCCGCACTGGAAAAAGTGGGTGGCGAAGCATTAATTACCGCCGATCATGGAAATGTTGAAGAAATGTTTGACGAGGCTACTGGACAACCCAACACTCAACACTCAACCTTACCCGTGCCCTTTATTTTTTGCAGTACCCGCAAGGGTATGGTGGCAAACGGCGGCTCCTTAGCGGATGTTGCTCCCACCATGCTACATTTAATGGGCTTACCGCAACCACAGGAAATGACGGGCAGAAATCTAATCACACTCTCTCATTAAATAAAGTAATTTGCGTTGTTACATTACGTCATTTGCATTTTCTTCCAAAGAAAACGTTTCAAGAGTAACCATGATGCAAGCACCTAAACATTTTATAAAACTTTTGACTGCTGCGGCACTTCTCTTGGGCGTACTACTAGCGCCCGCTGTCATGTCTGATGATAAAGCTGAGATGGAAAAACTACAGAAAGAAATTGCCGAAATGCAAAAGGAGTTAAAAAAAGTAGAAGGTGCGAGAACCAACGTGCAGCAGGAATTGCAAAAAAACGAAACGCGAATGGGAGATCTGCAAAAGAAAGTTGAAAAAATTAAGCGTGACATCAACGATCAGGATAAACAAATCGACAATCTTCACAAAGAACAAGATGATCTGGAAAAAGCACGCGAAAAGCAACAGAAGCAAGCAGCAGAACAAATTCGCGCAGCTTACCTTCTTGGGCTGCAGCCACAATTCAAAGTGTTTTTAAATCAGGAGTCTCCTGAACGTATTTCCCGCATGATGAAATACCATAGCTATTTTATGACAGCGCATGCCGAAAAAATGAATGCCTATCTTGAAACAATTGCGCAGCTAAAAACTCTTGAGCCACAAATCACCCAAAAAACACAAGCTCTCAACAATATCAAACAGGAGCTAGACAAAGAACAAGCTGAATTAGCGCAAGCGCAAACACAGCGCAAGGAAACGCTCGCTAAAATTAACCATACCATCTCCAACAAAGACCGTGAACTTCAGCAGATGCAAGAAGACAGGCGCGAACTACAAACCCTTTTACAAAAAGTGGCACGTGCAACAACGCGTTTAGCAACAACACCCAGCTATGTGCCGTTGCCCAGTCCGGGAGAAAAATTTAGCAGCCGCAAAGGCCGCTTGCCGTGGCCGGCTCAGGGTCAAATAGCTCACAGGTTTGGCAGCAACCAAGCCGAAGGCCAATTGCAATGGAACGGCATCCTGATTAATGCTAATTCTGGCCAACAAGTGATTGCAGTTCACTATGGTCGAGTGGTCTTTGCCGATTACTTTCGTGGCCAAGGCCTGCTAGTGATTATCGATCATGGCGAAGGTTTCTTAACCTTGTATGCACACAATCAGCAACTAATGAAAAAAGCCGGAGACCCTATTAAGGCCGGGGAAACTATCGCCAAAGTGGGCAATAGCGGCGGACAAAATAACGCCGGCTTGTATTTTGAAATACGTTTTCAAGGCAAAGCAATTGACCCCGGTATCTGGTTAGCACGCGCCTAGCGATAAAACCTCTTTAAGCACAGCGTTTTCGCTGGAGACCTGAATGCACCCACTGTCAACTCGCCACGCTCAACATAAAAAAACCCTAATACTTTTTGCCGCGCTCACTTTGTCTTTTCCTAGCTTAGCAAACCGGCAAAAAACTCCGAGCGAGGAAGGGCTGCTGCCCCTCGAAGAGCTGCGTACTTTTACCAGAGTCTATGACCACATTCGCAATGATTATGTAGAAGAGGTTAGTGATGCTCAGTTACTTGAGTACGCCATCAAGGGCATGATTGTTCAGCTGGATCCGCATTCAACCTATCTTGATAAAGAAGCATTTGCTGAACTTCAGGCAAAGACTAGCGGCGAATTTGGTGGCGTAGGCCTCGAGGTAGGTATTGATGAGGGGGTTATCAAAGTCATCACGCCACTTGACGGATCACCGTCACAAAAAGCGGGGATAAAACCTGGCGACATTATAGTCCGCCTTGACGACCAACCGATGAAAGGCAAAAATCTCAATGAAACCGCGCGCATAATGCGCGGCGTAAAAGGCGCGCCCATAAAAATTAGTTTGCAGCGCAAAGGCAGTGACGAACCCTTGGATATCATTGTCATTCGCGACTTAATTCACGTGCAAAGTGTAACGATTAAGTCATTAGCCGATCACTATCTTTACATTCGGATTGCTCAATTCCAGGCCAATACCGGCAAAGACTTTATCGCGCGCCTCGACAGTAGCCTAAAACTAAACCCCAAAACAAAAGGCCTCATTCTGGATTTACGCAACAACCCCGGCGGGGTCTTACAAGCGTCTGTCGAAGTTGCCGATGCTTTCCTTA
>JAYWHF010000353.1:0-3343 GCA_043777855.1 Gammaproteobacteria bacterium
CAATAAAACCGGCAACAAATCTCATAACGCAATTTTGGTTCAACCGGGTACTGCATTTAAGGACTTGGGTAATCACACTTACGAAATAAATCCACAAACACCAGCGGATTACACGCAACTATTCGAGTCACTGAAACTAAAGCAAGTGGCGATAAGCAAAATCTGTTATGCATGGCCTGCGGATCCATCGACCTACAATGAAGAAAATTTCCTGAAAGACTCTTTAGAGAAAGGAGTTTATTCGTTTCTTTCCCTTTGCCAGTCATTGATCGAACAAAAACTGGAAAATAAAATTCAGTTGCTCTACCTCTATTTGGTTAAAAAGGACGATCCGCAACCGCACAATGAAGCCATTAACGGGTTTGCCAAAATACTTCAGGTTGAAAATCCAAAGCTGTCCTGTAAAACCCTGGAAGTTCAACAAAACAGTATTTCTCTTGTGGCAATTCTTGATGAAATAGTAGCGGAATTTAATCCTGAAACTCAAGATGACATGACGGTTCGTTATGCTGAACAAGAGCGTTATGTTAGAAAGATTAAACAATTTGATCTGGAAAGTAGTGAACATTCGTCGCCTTCATTGGGTATGGGAATCAAGCAAAACGGTGTCTACTTAATTACGGGCGGGGCAGGTGGACTAGGTCTGATCTTTGCCGAATTTTTAGCGAAAGAATGCAAAGCGAGATTGGTACTTACTGGGCGTTCTACACTTTCGCAAGAGCAAGAGACAACGCTGGAAGCACTTAGACAGCTGGGCGCAGAAGTGCTTTACGTTCCAACGGATGTTTCCAACTATGACGCGGTTGCACAATTAATTAAAGAAACCAAATCTCAGTTTGGTGAAATCAACGGCATCATTCACAGTGCGGGTGTATTGCGCGATTCCTACATTCGTAAGAAAACTCGCGAAGAGATGGAAGCCGTTTTTGCGCCAAAAATATACGGATCTGTTTATCTCGATGAGCTAACAAAAACAGAAAATCTTGATTTCTTTGTTACCTTTTCCTCGCTCGCTGCACTTGCTGGAAATGCCGGGCAAAGTGATTATTCGTTTGCTAACTATTTTATGGATTCGTTTGCTGCAAGGCGCGACTTGCTGCAAGCAAAAGGTCAGCGTTCAGGCAAAGCATTAAGTCTCAATTGGTCCATTTGGGCAGATGGAGGAATGCGGCTTGATGAGCAAACAGAGCTTTTCTTTAAAAAGAATTTGGGAATTAAATCCTTAAGTATTGAAACTGGGCTAAATGCTTTTATCAAAGGTCTTTATTCAAGTAAAACTCAGGTTGCTGTCTTAGAAGGTGTGCAAGAAAAAATTGAATTAGCCTGGGGCTTGCGGAAAAAAGAAGCTCCCGCTGTTGTCGCTCAGGCATCTTCTGGTGCGGCCGAGATATCTACTGCGACAGCACCTGCCGCCCAAGGTGCGGATGGAAATCTCCAGCTTTTAGTACAAAAAAAATTGTCTAAAATTGTCATGGATTTTTTAAAGATAGATGAAAGCGATATAGATTTAGATTCCATTTTGTTAGATCTTGGTTTTGATTCTATGGGTCTTACAACATTTGCTAATTTGGTGAATGAAAAATATTTACTGGATGTGACGCCCGTACTCTTTTTTGAATACCCATCTATTCGTGAAATTTCAAAATTTATTTCGACGGAACACAAACAGGAAGTTCTTCGTGTTCATCAATCGTCTGGTGCAGCAAGTTCTGCTGGTGCGGCTAAGCCTGTCGCTAAAGCGGTAGCGACTGCAAACGTTCAAGAAACATCGTTCAAAATTAATAAAGGTTGGCAGCCTGATGTTTTAACGCAAGAAACAACCTACACATCAGGTGGTAGCTTCTCTCCGGAACGCCGTTTCATAGAGCGCCCCATTGCCATAGTCGGTATGAGCGGTGTAATGCCGCAGTCAGAAAACCTGGAAGAATTTTGGGAAAAATTAAAAGCCGCTAAAAATAATATGGTTACCGTCATTCCAAGAGATCGCTGGGATTGGGAAGACTACGACGGAGACCCCATAAAAGAAGTCAATAAATCCAACTCCAAGTGGGGTGGATTTATGAAAGAGGTAGATAAATTTGATCCGCTTTTCTTCGGCATTTCGCCACGAGAAGCTGAAATGATGGATCCGCAACAAAGAATATTTTTAGAAGATGTATGGAAAACAATTGAAGATGCAGGCCATAAGGTTTCCGATTTGGCAGGCACAAAAATTGGATTATTTGTTGGCGCGGCAACCCACGATTACACCGACTTAATGAATACCTTACAGATCCCGCTGGATGGTTACACCGCGTCAGGAAATTCTCACTCAGTATTAGTCAATCGGGTTTCTTTTTTGCTGGGCTTGCGTGGGCCAAGTGCACCTCTTGATACCGCTTGTTCAAGTTCTTTAATTGCTGTTCATCGCGCACTCGAGTCAATCCACACTGGCAGTTCGGATATGGCAATTGTGGGTGGTGTGCAAGTTATGTTGACACCTGCTGCCTATATTTCTTTTGGCATGGCGGGAATGTTGAGTAACGATGGAAAATGTAAATCATTTGATAAGCGTGCCGATGGTTATGTACGCGGTGAAGGCTCAGGTGCAATTTTCCTAAAGCCTTTAGAGATGGCAGAAGCGGATGGCAATCATATTTATGCGGTGATTAAATCAACGTCAGAAAATCATGGTGGTCGCGTAACATTCTTAACGGCTCCCAATCCAAATGCACAAGCAGAGTTGTTATTTGAAGCTTACGAAAAAGCTGAAATTGATCCGGCAACAGTGGGCTACATTGAGTGCCACGGTACGGGCACCAGTCTGGGTGACCCCATTGAAATTCAAGCATTGAAAAAATCGTTTGCTGAGTTGTATAAAAAATACGGCAAAACACCGGATGAAATTCCTCACTGTGGTTTGGGTACCGTAAAAAGCAACATAGGTCACTTGGAAACTGCAGCGGGAATAGCGGGCATATTTAAAGTGTTGTTAGCCATCAAGCATAAACAAATTCCAGCAACACTGCATTTTGAAGAGTTAAATCCTTACATTAACCTTAAAGGCACTCCCTTTTTCATTGTTGATAAAACCATGCCGTGGGAAGCCATTAAAGGGCAGGATGGAACCTTGCTTCCACGCAGAGCAGGCGTGAGTTCATTTGGCTTTGGTGGTGCTAATGCGCATATCGTACTAGAAGAATATTTGCCGCCTGTTAATCAATTTCCTGTGCAGCTTGAAAGGCCGCATTTAATTGTACTCTCAGCAAAACATGAAGATCGACTGAAAGCCTATGCACAATTAATGCTTGCACATCTTGAAAAATACGATGTTAATTTAACAGAGTTTGCATACACCCTACAG
>JAYWHF010000354.1:0-3337 GCA_043777855.1 Gammaproteobacteria bacterium
GTTATCGCACAGGGGGACTCCATGCTGTTCGGCAATGGTAATGATATTTTCTGCCACTGCACCCGTGCCTTTGGCGGATACAACGGGAGAACTTTTGCCGTCATAAAAAAGTGCGACGGCTTTTTGAACCTTATGATTTGCATTCATGCTTGATGTTCATTGGTTAGGTAGAGATATCAATTAATGAATAACTTAATGCTAAAGGCTTTTGTGGTGGCATCCCTTTATGACATTGAAGTTGTTTAACCTGAATGCCTTCGCTTTCAAGTTGTTGGCGCAAGCTATCGATGTGTCGGCTGATTTGTCTAAGTGTTTTGTCCTCATCTGCCCACAAAGTAGCGCTTACACTGGTATTGACAATAGCGAGCTGCGCGCAAAACTCGCCAAGTGTTGGTAAGTCAAATCGCAGCGTGACTGACCACTGTTTGATTTTTTGGGTTGTTTTATTTTCGCTGGCAGAACTTCTGTCATCAATCCATTCGCGTTCAATACGCAGATTCAGTTGTGACACTTCGTTCAAAAATTTGACAGGAATTTCTAGTTGCCACGAGGCATTAGTTGGCGCTGCCTCTTTGTTGTTCACTTCATGATGTAAACTGGCCAGCTGCTGCAATTGAATTTTTGCCAGACCGTGTAAGCTGTGTTGTTGTAATAATACTAATAGCTGAGTTCGTAAGGCTTTGTCTGACAATTCTTGCACGGGTTTTGTCATTAGTTGTTGAATAAATAGCACTAGTTCCGGTGATAAGCTATTTTTTGGAAGGGGGGCCATGCCCATATTTGTGGTGGTCGCCACCGTCGACGGAATATAACGGCTTACTTCTTGTAAAAGTGTTTCTGTCTCAAGTGAGGTGAGTGGTGTCTTACTGCCGGTTAGTGCCTGATTAATTTTACTGACTAAACTGAGTAACGTTCCTTTCAAATCTTGTGAATAGGTTCGGCTTAAGGGATTTGCTGGGTTATTTGCATCGTGCTTGCTTAATTTGTTTTCAAAAAAAATGCCGGAATTTTTAATGATGTGTTCCAATGTTTTTGGCTGACTTAATTGCGAAGGTGAGTGGATGTGTGCCGCTGCGCTTTTTAATACTTGCATAATGTTGGGAGATACCAACTGCTGTTGGATTTCTTTGGGTGTTTCGGTCCATTTGGCCAGTGCCGAGTAGAGTGCGGTAGGTACATCTTTATGTGGCAAGAGCTGCCGCAGGTTGTCCGCTAGTATTTGTTGTAGGTTTTGGGTGGGTGAACTTTGATGCAGGCGTGGATTGTTGAGTGTTTTAATCGTATAAGTCGTTGCTAGTTCTGCATCACTTGGCGCAGTCTCCAGTAAATCTAAAAAAACTAATTTTTGCGAGTTAACTAACTGTACGGTGATAGCTTGACCCAACGTAAAAAGTTTGTTGCTGTAAGTGAGTAGCGGTTGCTGGTTAACGACTAGGTTAATCCATTTGAGTTCTGGTGATTTTATCAGTGTTTGTTGATCGAGCAACCGCGCTATTTCTGCTTTAATAGCAGGTGTTAACAGTGTTTTATTACTGGCGGATGATGTCTTTTGACCTAAGGACTCAAGTGTTTGCGCAAGAAGCGCATCGCGCTCCTCCTGGGTTACTGGCGTAATCTCGGTCACCGTAGCGAGAGCTGCTTTCCCCAATGCAATGTTCAACAACCGACTCAATGTTTGCAATCGGTCGGGGGTTTTTTGCTCAACACCGCGATTGAGACTTTGGGTTAAATTATTAATGTCCATGAGAATATAGTCTGTTAATTATCATAGGTGTACTGCGCTGTAAAAGGCCATTTAATAAGACGTGAAAGACTCAGGTGCTTGAGGCTATAATCTCTTGATTGTGCGTATAAACCAAAAGAATCCGACTTTACCGCTACCTTGTAAACAGCTGCGCTCAGTTAGCTACAGACAGCTACAGACAGCTACAGACAGCTACAGTCAGTGGATAAGAACGCAGTGCCGAGAAGAAACGGCAAGATAAAGAGTATCAAAACAAAAAATTATCGAGATGAACGTCTTTCGATTTAGTATAGCGAGCTATAGGCCTAAAGCCCGGGCATTTGTTTATCATTAATCTTTTGAGATCAAACGTGGATATTATCGCGCCGCAACCTCCAGCTCTTTTTGAATTGCGAAAACTAGTGTGCGAGCGTGATGATCGCCTATTGTTTCACTCGCTGAATGCATGCTTTGTCGCTGGGCAGGTTGTTCAAGTTCTCGGTGCCAATGGCAGTGGTAAAACCACCTTGTTGCGAGTTTTGGCCCAAGTTTCATCGGATTACCAGGGTGAAATTTTGTGGCGCGGTCAGCCAATTGCCGCTTGCCTTTGGGAGTACACCAACAACCTGCTCTATTTGGGCCATGCATCTGGCATTAAGAAATCCTTAACGCCATTAGAGAATCTTCGTTGGTATGCTGCGCTTCAGGGTTCGATGGATGATGACGGCCAAGATCGAACTTGTTTAAACGATGAGGTTTTGTTGCAGTCATTAGCGGACGTGAATTTGTCTGGTTACGAGGATACGCTGTGTTTTCAACTGTCGGCCGGCCAGTTGCGCCGTGTAGCCCTAGCGAGGTTGGTGTTCAGTAACGCAAAACTCTGGATTTTGGATGAACCATTTACCGCGTTGGACAAACTGGGTGTCGCTCAGTTGGAGCTGCGTTTGTCCCGCCATGCCGCGGCAGGTGGCTTAGTTTTGGTGACTTCACACCAAGATATTAAGGTGCCGAATATAGCGTGTTTAGATCTACAAGAATTTGCGTCGGATCGGGCGGGGAGCTTTGCCTCCGGCCGCTCAGGAATGCGTGCTCATGGGTAGGTCTTCTTCCTTATTTGGGCCTACGTTCAGCCGTGACATAGTTCTTGCGTTTCGCAATAAGAGCGACATGGTTAACCCTTTGGTTTTTTTTCTGATAGCCATCAGCATGATTCCTCTGGGAGTCGGGCCTGAGGCTGCGTTGTTAGCGCGTATTGGGCCTGGTGTAATTTGGATAATGGCATTGCTAGCAACCTTGCTTTCGCTCGATAACTTGTTTCGTAGTGATTACGACGATGGTTCTTTGGAGCAGCTTTTAATCGCGCCTTACCCACTATTTTTTAGCGTATTGGCTAAGGTATTTGTGCATTGGTTGGCGACGGGTTTGCCTCTGACTTTGCTCGCGCCTTTACTGGGTGTGATGCTGTCGCTACCACCTCAAGCCTTTGGTGCTTTATGTTGTAGCTTGTTGATCGGCACGGCGGCCATGAGTTTAATCGGCGCCGTGGGTGCGGCCTTAACCTTGGGTTTACGTAAGGGCGGTTTGCTAATCTCTTTAATCGTTATGCCCTTGTAC
>JAYWHF010000355.1:0-9282 GCA_043777855.1 Gammaproteobacteria bacterium
TCATGGATTTTCCCGGCACGACGAATGGTGAGCTTCAAGTACTCTGACAAGGCATTTACAACAGAAACACCCACGCCATGTAAACCACCAGAGATTTTATAGGTGTTATCGTCGAATTTGCCGCCAGCATGGAGAATTGTCATGATCACTTCTGCCGCCGACACACCTTCTTCGTGCATGTCGGTAGGAATGCCTCGGCCATTATCGGCAACAGATACGGTTTCATCAGGGTGGATAACCACTTTAACTTCATTACAGTGCCCCGCCAGCGCCTCATCGATTGAGTTATCAACCACCTCAAAGACCATGTGGTGCAAGCCTGAGCCATCATCTGTATCGCCAATGTACATTCCTGGGCGCTTACGCACAGCATCCAATCCCTTTAACACTTGAATACTGGACGAGTCGTAAGTGTTTTCATCTGACATAACTACTATCTCCGGTGCTTTTTATTCGAATGCGCTTGTCGTTCATTCAACAAGCGTTTTATGTACTTCTGCAACCTTGCCTTGTTCCACGTGAAACAATTTAACGGCTGCGCTCGGCTTGTCTTTCCAAATACTAACAAGGCTTTCTTGATCTACGCCGGTAATAAAAACCTGTGTGTCCATAGCATCTAGCCAATGCGCCAACAACGTACGATGGCGCTCATCTAGCTCGGCTGGCAAATCATCCACAAGATATAACGTCTTGCGCCCCGTAATCTGCGAAAAAACGTAGCCTTGGGCGATCTTTAACGCACAGACCAATAATTTCTGCTGCCCGCGGGACAGTAATTCTGCCGCCGCCTGATTATTTAAGGTTACTTTTAAGTCGGCTCTGTGACTGCCAAGCTGTGTATAGCCTTGGTGATAGTCTCGCACCATCGTACGATCTAGAGCCTCGGCATAGGATGGAGCGAGGCTATCACCCTCGCCCCAGCCACACACATAGCCAATTGAAATTCCATCGACACCAACGAATTCTTTGAGCAAGCCATAAAACACCACCATCAGCCGCTCTACGCACCTGCCCCTAAGCACATGTATCTCCTCCGTAAGCATGACCAACTCCTGATCCCATGACGCCAATTCATTCCGGGCAGGGCTATCTTGGGCGGCCATTCTATCACGGCGCAGCAAGCTGTTGCGGTGTTTCAAACAGCGCTGGCTAGCCTTCCAAAGCGGAAAGAAAGTTGGTTCCACGTGAAACACCAACCAATCCATAAATTGTCGCCTAACGGTTGGCGGCCCCTCTAGCAACAAGAAAGAATCGGAATTGATGACCTGAACAGGAATGTAACTCGCCAGATCCGCGGCCGAAGATACCAAGCTTCCGTTCACTTTGTAGCTGGAAGTACCGTCTCTTTGGCGATTAACGCCCACAGGAATATCCGTACCCTTATCATCCGTGACCCTTCCAAACACGGTGAACTCGACATGATCAACATTGATTAAGGACTTATGTTTGTGACTGCGGAAAGAGCGGCCCAACGCCAGCACGTTGATGGCCTCTAAAATACTCGTTTTTCCGGACCCATTTTCACCGTAAAAAAGGTTAACTCGGCCTGATAAATTAATATCGACCGAGGACAGGTTGCGAAGGTTTTGAATGAGTAAGCGATCTAAGGTCATATGACCAACATGCGGCACAAAAAGGTTTACAAGCGCATGGGCATGACAACGTATAAGGAGTCACTATTGTCCGGGTCTTCCAAAAGAGCACTGGAATTGGAGTCCGATAAGGTGATTTTAATGTTCTCGTGATGGATCACATTAGTCACATCTTGAAGATAACTGACATTGAAGCCAACTTCTAGGCTCTCGCCTTTATAGTCAACGACGACTTGCTCCTCAGCTTCTTCTTGCTCAGGATTATTAGCTACGATGGTTAAGAGCCCATCCGATAACAAGAAACGAACACCGCGGTATTTTTCATTAGACAGAATTGCGGTGCGCGCAAAGGCCTGCTTCAAATCAAGGCGCGATCCTATGACGACTTTATTACCACCGCGAGGAAGCACCCGCTCATATTCAGGAAACTTGCCATCAACCAACTTGGAGGTAAATGTATATTCAGGCGAAGTAACCCTTATGCTATTTGCACTTAAAGTCACCTCAACCTGCGCAACAGAATCATCCAATAACCGTGACAATTCCAAAACACCTTTCCGAGGCAAAATCGCTTGAACAACATCGGTTGTAGCCACGGCAACCGCCCGGGTACACATGGCCATACGATGACCGTCGGTAGCGACAACGCGTAACTGATCTTGGCGGACCTCCCACAACATACCGTTCAAATAATAACGAACGTCTTGCTGCGCCATGGCAAAGGATGTGCGCTCAATCAGCCGCTTAATTTCCTGCTGGGCGCAATTAAACCGCAAATTACCCGGGGCGTCCTCGACATTCGGAAAATCAACGGCCGGCAAGGTGGAGAGAGTAAATCGGCTACGGCCAGACTTTACGATTATCCGCTGATCCTCTTCAACAAACTCAATACTGGCGCCTTCCTGCAGTGATCTGCAAATGTCTACGAGCTTCCGCGCGGGAACCGTTATCTCGCCCGACTCTCCCGGCTTAAATAACTGAACCCGGCCGACGATTTCCACCTCAAGGTCCGTGCCCGTCAAAGATAACTGATCACCATTAACAACTATAAGTACATTGGAAAGAACCGGTAAGGTTTGACGACGTTCAACCACTCCTGCAACCAATTGCAGGGGTTTTAGCAGAGCTTCGCGCGATACGACAAATTTCATGTGATGGTCTCTTAACAGTTTCATCGGGGGAATTATGAGGGAATTGTTTAAAACAAAGAACACTTGAAAAAAGAAATACTTAGGTCGTGAGTGACCTTAGCAAATTTTTCATGTCTTCGCGTATGTCGGCGGTCTCTTCTTGCAACTGCTTTATTTTGCGACAGGCGTGGAGCACTGTGGTGTGGTCACGCCCACCAAAAGCCTCGCCAATTTCGGGCAAGCTATGATTGGTTAACTCTTTAGCTAAGGCCATAGCGACTTGCCGAGGTCGTGCGACCGAACGACTGCGTCTTTTGGAAACCATATCACTCATTTTAATTTTGTAATATTCGCACACGACGCGTTGAATATTGTCGATGCCAACCTGTTTATCTTGAAGCGCTAACAAGTCCTTCAGAGCCTCTCGTACCAACTCAACGTCTATAGGCCTGCCCGTGAAATTGGCGCTTGCAATGACTCGTTTAAGCGCTCCTTCAAGATCGCGAACGTTAGCGCGAATACGCTGGGCTATAAAAAACGCGGACTCGTGTGAAAGGTCGACACCAACCTGTTCAGCTTTCTTCATCAAGATCGCCACTCGGGTTTCTAACTCCGGCGGTTCAACCGCTACCGTTAGGCCCCAACCAAACCGCGATTTAAGCCTTTCCTCTAACCCATTGATTTCTTTAGGAAAACGATCGCAAGTAAGAATAATTTGCCGCCCGCCTTCCAAAAGCGAATTAAATGTATGAAAAAATTCTTCTTGCGAGCGTTCCTTGCCAGCAAAAAATTGGATATCGTCAATTAACAAAGCGTCCATAGACCGGTAGTAACGCTTAAAGTCGTTAATCGCATTGAGCTGCAAGGCCTTCACCATATCCGCAACAAACCGTTCCGAGTGCAAATAAACAACCTTGGCATTGGGATTCTTAGCGACTAAGGCATTGCCTACCGCTTGCATCAGATGCGTTTTGCCTAAGCCGACCCCGCCGTAGATAAACAGCGGATTATACGCACCGCCCGGATTCTCGGCGACTTGACGGGCGGCGGCAAGCCCCAACTGATTGGATTTACCCTCAACAAAAGTAGCGAACGTGGAGCCGGAATTCAGATAATTACTATGCTTTAAAGCACCCTCCACATTGGACAAATGAGCGCGGCGATGCGGCTCATCGGAAGGTCGATTTATTTTTTTCGCAACCACGTCTTGAATACTCGCCGATATTGAAAACGGCTTTTCTGTTGAATCTGTTGCATATGCTAATGGCACGGCGGCGGGACTAATATTACCGCTTGATGGACTTAATAGATTTACACCCGACGTAGACACTATAGGACTCGTTGACCCCACCGCGATCACTACAGAAAGCGGCGCACCGTCTTGAAAACCAGCCACGAGTTCCCTAATCCGCGCTAAAAATTTCTCCTCAACCCAATTGCTGATGAACCTATTGGGTGCAAGCAAACGCAGTTCATTCTGGTTGGCCAATTCGTCAATCTGCAAGGGCTTTATCCAGGTATTAAACTGCTGAGACGGCAATTCATCCTGCAAGCTAGACGCACATAGTTTCCAAACTGAATGCAACAAAAATTTAACTCCTACTGACGAGTATCCAAGAAACAGGAAAATAACGATTTATTCAGGTGATACAGACCTGATTAGCTTAACCAAGCACTCAAAAACACTCTGAACACGAAAACTATATTACACGGGCGCCGAGTTTACTCTCATCACCATAAGTTATCCACAACAAAGACTTCTGTTTGTTGTGCTCGGTAGAATTTTTCAACCAAATCTTCGTTAATTCAACTACTTATGAACTAGTTAAATTAATGAAAAAAATTTTATTATTAATATTCTGTGTATATCTATGTGGATATCTTTTTAATAAGCTGCCCATAACTCGGTATATCCATATCTTAAATAGGATGGAATTAATTAAGCTGGTTTTTTACGAAAAGAATTTGCTTTACAGCACTATATTCTTTAATATCGCGCCTCTTTTCACACATAGACCTCGTGTGATAAATAATTTCAGCACGTCATGCAGCATATATAAAGGTGTTAGTTTCATGAAAAGAACATTCCAACCAAGTACTCTTAAACGCGCCCGTGTACATGGCTTTCGCGCCCGTATGGCTACAAAAAACGGCCGCCTTGTTTTAGCTCGCCGTCGCGCTAAAGGTCGCAAAGAGCTAACCGTTTAACCACCCACCTCTCATAGATAGGTTGCTAGCAGTGACAGAGGCTTTTAGCAGCCAGACGCAAAGTCAGTCCTTTACTAAATCTTTGCGTCTCCTAAACAGCAGTGACTTCAAATCCGTCTTTGATGACGCTCCGCTCCGCGCTTCACATCAAATGTTTCTCTTTTTAGCCCGGTTAAATTGCCGAAACAATCCTCGCTTAGGCTTGGTGATTGCTAAAAAACACATACGCAATGCCGTCGAAAGAAATCGTGTAAAACGACTAATTCGAGAAACTTTTCGTGTTAAACAACAACAGTTGCCTTACATAGATGTTATCGTGCTGTCCCGCAAAGGTATGAATGACCTAACTAATGCGGAACTGCTAGAGCAGCTAAATATACAGTGGCAGCGCCTCATTCGGCGGGCTAAAAAAGACACTGTAGATCTTCATAGTGCTAACTCTATCCTAGGTCATCAGCAATGTTCCGGATAACACCGAGCCATGTGGCGATAAAATTAATCCATGGGTACCGATTTCTTTTTAGCCCGTGGGTTGGAAATCAGTGCAGGTTTTACCCTAGCTGTTCGCACTACGCCGAAGAGGCAATTAACACATACGGAATGCCCAGAGGGTTTTACTTAACGCTCTGTCGGTTAATGAAATGTCATCCCTGGCATAAGGGCGGCATTGATCCAGTTCCGAAACCTTCACAACAACCTAACGATGGCAGTCAATAAAATGGATTGGCAAAGAAATATTATTATCGCGGCCATATTAGCCGTACTTTTCACTCTCGCTATTCGCTGGAATACTTTTCAAGAACAACATTCCGCCGCAGCGCCTGAATCAATACCGACCGTGACGTCACCAGTGGTTGCCACAAAAGTTAGTGATAAACCTGACGCTATTTCGTTGCCCATAGATGCTGAGCGGACATTGTCCACTGTAGTGGTGCCTAAAACTCTTATCAATATAAAGACCGATAGTTTGTGGGTTGATATAGACCCTGTTGGTGGTGACATTGTAAAAGTTGCTTTACCTAGACACTCAGCCGATATAAATACGCCGGAAATACCCTTCATACTGATTGATAATACCTCAGACCACACTTATGTCGCTCAAAGTGGTTTAGTGGGTGTGAATGGTACTGATACAGCGGAAGGCCGACCAACTTATTCAGCAGAAAAAACACAATACACTTTGGAAAGTAATGAACAGACTTTAGTCGTCAATTTAAAGCTCCAGCAACATCAAGTTAACATTACCAAACGCTACATATTTACTCGCGGTGAATATTTAGTTGCTGTTGAATATTTAATTGATAATCAAAGTAGCAACAAATGGACAGGAAATTTCTACGCACAAATTAAAAGAGATTCAAAAGAATTCGCTAAAGCAAATGCTATGTCCATGAGCCCCTTCCTGGGTGTTGCCATAATGACACCCGAGGAAAAATATAAAAAAGTCACTTTTAGTAATCTCAATGAAACCAATGATTATAAACTGACTACAGAGGGCACTTGGGGCGACGGATGGCAGGGTGGATGGGTGGCGATGGTACAACATTACTTCATTAGTGCTTGGATACCAAACCCAGAAACTACAAACAAATATAATTTGCGTAAGCTAGGTGATAAAAATCTATATTCATTTGGTTTTACGAGTAAAGCAATAGAAATAGCACCTAACAGTCAGTCAACGATAAAAGCCAGCTTTTATGCAGGCCCGAAAGACACAGACCGCTTAAAAGCAATTTCGCCCAACTTAGAACTAACGGTTGATTACGGTTGGTTGTGGATGGTTGGAGAGCCTTTATTCTGGTTGCTAAAATTTATCCACGGCTTTGTCGGCAACTGGGGTATTGCCATTA
Organism: Gammaproteobacteria bacterium; assembly: GCA_043777855.1. GTDB lineage: Bacteria > Pseudomonadota > Gammaproteobacteria > Pseudomonadales > Cellvibrionaceae > Cellvibrio. The sequence continues at coordinate 6,781 of JAYWHF010000355.1, forward strand.
TAGGTTTAACATTTTCGGTTAAATTACTATTTTTTAAACTGTCAGCTACTAGTTATAAATCAATGGCGAAAATGCGTAAACTAACTCCAAAAATGGCTGAGCTAAAAGAACGATATGGAGATGATCGACAAAAGATGTCGCAAGAAACAATGAAACTCTATCAAACTGAAAAAGTAAATCCTCTCGGCGGGTGTTTACCCATGCTAATACAAATGCCGGTATTTTTGGCCCTCTACTGGGTACTTATGGAATCCGTGGAATTAAGACATGCGCCCTTTGTGTTATGGATTGCCGACCTATCAATTAAAGACCCCTACTTTGTATTACCAATTATTTACGGTATTACTATGTGGTTTATGCAAAAACTAAATCCGCAACCTACAGACCCAATGCAAGCCCGCGTGATGCAGATGTTACCGATAGTTTTTACTTTTATGTTCCTTTGGTTTCCAGCCGGCCTAGTACTTTATTGGGTAACTAACAACACCTTATCTATGCTTCAGCAATACATTATTACCAAACAAATAGAAAACACTGATAGCAAATAGCGCAGTGAAAAAGAAAAAACATGACCTATAACACCGATACTATTGCCGCCATCGCCACTGCTACTGGTCGCGGTGGTGTCGGTATTATTCGAGTATCCGGCTCAAAAGCTTTATCAATCGCTCAATCACTAATTAAAATAACGCCCCTTCCTCGCTACGCGCACTACTGTTCTTTCCACGCCTGTAAAAATGACATCATCGACCAAGGTATCGCCATATTTTTTTCTGCACCCAACTCCTTTACCGGTGAAGATGTTCTTGAACTTCAGGGTCATGGTGGTTCAATCATACTTGATTTACTGCTTCGCGAAATAATCCAAATGGGTGCTCGTCTAGCTCGACCAGGAGAATTTTCTGAACGCGCTTTTCTCAACGAAAAGCTTGATCTTGTGCAAGCTGAAGCAATAGCTGATTTGATAGACGCCACCAATGAACAAGCTGCTAAAAATGCGTTGCAATCCCTTCAAGGGGCCTTTTCAAAAAGGATCAACGAACTCGTAGAAGCACTAATACAATTGCGAATTTACGTTGAAGCTTCAATTGATTTCCCGGAAGAAGAAATTGATTTTTTTAGCGATGGAAAAGTAGCTAGAGACCTACTCTCTATCGAGCAAACATTAAACCAAGTTTTTACCGAGGCTCGCCAAGGCGCAATTGTTAGAGACGGCATGCATGTTGTTATTGCTGGAAGACCCAATGCCGGCAAATCGAGCCTACTAAATGCATTGAGCGGTAGAAGCTCCGCCATAGTGACTAGCGTCGCCGGAACTACGCGTGACCTCTTGCGCGAACACATTCATATCGATGGTATGCCACTTCATATAGTGGATACTGCTGGACTGCGAGAGAGTTCTGATGAAGTCGAAAAAATTGGTATTGAGCGAGCTTGGCAAGAAATTCACAAAGCAGACCACATACTTCTACTGGTAGATAGCCTTAATACCAAAGAATTTGAAGCATCAATAATTTGGCCAGAGTTTATGAATGAACTTCAAAACCCTCAAAAAGTAACTGTAATACGCAACAAAATTGATTTGAGTGGTGAACCCGCAGGGTTACACGAGCTAGCTAAAGATAATATCTATATTGGAATCAGCGCAGCCACTGGTATTGGTATTGATGATCTCAAACAACATCTCAAACATATCATGGGGTTTACTAATACTAACGAGGGCAACTTCACTGCACGTCGCCGTCACTTAGATGCTTTAGATCGAGCAAGAAAATTCTTATTGCAGGGCAAAAATCAGCTTAGCCTATATGCCGCCGGAGAATTACTTGCTGAAGACCTTCGTCATTGCCAAAACTCTCTTAGCGAAATAACCGGAGAGTTCACATCAGATGATTTATTGACACGTATTTTCAGCAGTTTTTGTATAGGTAAATAAATATTCCAGCAAAACACAAAAAATATAATAATAAATTGACTATAAAGTGGGCTGATTTACCCATAATGAAAATTATTTTCTCGCAACTTCAACCTATTTTTTATCTCAAATAAAATATATGCATTCCATTAGCTGTAATGTTTATACCGCTTTATTGTCATGTTTTTCCACACACTTACACAGGTTATCCACAAAAAAATAGAGATTTACGCTATAAACTGCTGTTTTTACAAGGTTTTTAGCTAGTGCTAAATTCTATGTGGGTAATTCTGTGGGTTTAAGGCGTAAAAGCTGGCGGTGGTTTTGGGGATAAGTCTGATTTTTATCCTGATTTGTATAACTAAGGCTTCTACCACCAGCTTATGGGTAGCTTGCTACTAGCTTTTCAGCAGTTTTCCCTAATGGTTTTACTTCTGATATCCTATTGAATACACTAAAAAAAAGTGATTTATCCACAGAAATATGGCTGTATATTAATTACAACATCTTTTATCTTTTTAAATAACTTTATATATATTTATCTAATTATTTTTCTTTGTTGTAACAGAATAAATTTTAGTGCAAAA
>JAYWHF010000356.1:0-3334 GCA_043777855.1 Gammaproteobacteria bacterium
AAAGGTGATGACAGACGGTATATGACCTTGGCTGCTTACAACCTTGGATTGGGCCACTTAGAGGATGCACGAGTACTCACAGAGAAAATGGGCGGAGATCCAAATCTTTGGGCAGATGTCAGCAAACACTTTCCACTGTTAGCGAAGTCCCAATATTACGAAACGGCTAAACATGGGTATGCCCGGGGGTGGGAGCCTGTAACCTACGTACAAAATGTTATTAACTATGAGAAAATTCTGGGGTGGCATGAAGAGCACAAGCTATTTCGACTGGCGACACAAAGCACTAACCAGGATACTGAAGAAAATTCGCTAACAGTAGCACCAACTGCTATTGAAAAGCTAAGTCGCAACAATCTCGATAAATCCTTATCGCTGTCTATTTTATAATTTTCTCAAAAAATACTAGCACCCTCGCTCTGCCTGTTGTTTAAACTCTTTGCGGCGTCGCTGAAAAAAAGCACTTAATTGCTGTTGGCACTCCGCCGCACAAACTCCTCCCTTATAATCCAATTTATGATTAAAGTGCTCACAGTCTAACAATCGAATTTTACTCTCGACTGCACCCGCTTTTGGTTCGTTAGCACCAAATACCAAACGCGATATTCGCGCATGTACTAAGGCACCTACGCACATAGTACAAGGCTCGAGCGTCACGTAGAGAGTTGCCCCTACGATCCGATAATTTTGATCGTGTCTTGCGGCCATACGCAGAGCAACTATTTCCGCATGGGCGGTTGGATCGCAACTTGATATAGGTTGATTAAATCCTTCGCCAATTATTTTTTGATCGCGCACAATTACTGCACCAACGGGTACTTCATCGTGTTGTTCAGCGCGGCTCGCCAACTCTAGCGCGCGCTGCATCCATAACTCATCGTGGATACTAAACTCTAGCTCAGACACTATCATCAACTTTGTGGCTCACTAAAAAACTACTTTCACTTGCGGAAAACTCACGCAGAAAAAGAAAACGTGGAACGATTTGTCCATCAAGAAAAATAGTTTCTGTAAACATAGTTAACGGCCTAACCCACCATGAGTAATCACCATACAAACACTGGTATATGACCATAGGTTCGCGTGTTTCACTGTGGTGAGCCACCTGAAAGACAAAGTATTGATTACCCTTGTAATGACGATATAAGCCTGCTTGTAAATTCATGAACGTCCGCGCAGCCGTAAACTATATAACGCCAGCTTTTTTCAGTGCAACAATTTCAGCGGGCAACAAATTCAACATTTTTTCTAAAATTTCTTGCGTATGGCTACCCACTTCTAATCCAGGCCAATCAGTGCGGCCCGGTGTCTCAGAAAGTTTTGGCAATATCGCGGGGATTTTTAAAGGCCTGCCATTCACTTCAACATCTTCAAACATTCCTCGCGCGTTGAAATGAGGATCTGCAAACATGTCTTCGACATTGTAAATAGGGCCACCAGGCACCCGAGCATTATCCAACAACATCAAAATTTCATCCGAGTCTTTACTTAAGCACCATGTTGCCAAGGCATGATCAATCTCCGCCTCATGAATAACACGGCCAGCGTTACTCGCCATGCGTGGGTCATTTGCCATTTGCGGATAACCCGCAACTTCCATTAAGCGCTTAAAAATTGAATCGCCGTTGCCGCCGATAACGACATATTTTCTATTTTTACAACGGTATGTATTGGTAGGAACAATTCCTGTCACTGTTGTTCCCGACGGCTCGCGAACAACACCTGCGCCATCATACTCCGGCACTACAGCTTCCATTAAGTTAAACATCGCTTCGTAAAGCGCGACATCGACGACCTGACCTTCGCCACCACCCGCCGTATCGTTTCGTTCGCGTTCAAGCAATGCCAGCACAATACCTAAAGCGGCATGAATACCCGCAATGGTATCGCCGACACTTAAGTTTGGGCGCACCGGTGCCTGATCCGCAAAACCATTTACATAACGAAAGCCACTCAGTCCCTCGCACACAGAAGCAAAACCCGGCTTGTTCGCGTAGGGCCCCGTCTGACCATAACCGGAAATTCGCGCATATATACATTTTGGATTCGTTGTTTTAATCTCGTTCGGCCCTAAGCCCCAAGCCTCCATCACACCGGGACGAAAATTTTCAATCACCACATCAGCCGAATCAATTAGTTTTCGCGCAATTTTTCGACCTTCAATTTTTTTTAAGTCGAGAGTAATACTTTTTTTGTTCCGACCAAGACTGCGCCACCAAAGTGATGTGCCATTTTCTAAAACACGCCAACCACGAATGGGGTCACCCAGTTCCGGCGGTTCAATCTTTATGAGTTCAGCACCGAAATAGGCGAGCATACATCCAGCAAAAGGACCCGCCAGCAATTGGCCCACTTCGATAATGCGAATACCATCAAGCGGACGACGTTTATGTGCAGCAGACAACATTTTTTTCTCGCATATATTTTTCTTAAAGAGATATTTAATCAACAATAAAACCTTAGGCTATGGCTCCAAGCGCTCAATAGCCCACGCGCCTTCTTCGCGCAAACTATATTGAAATCTATCGTGTAGTCTATTGGCGCCACCTTGCCAAAACTCCATCTGATGCGGTCTCACTCGAAAGCCGCCCCAGAAACTGGGCAATGGAATTTCGCCTGCCGAAAATTTTTTTTTCATTGCTTCAAATTGTTGCATTAACAATACCCTTGAAGAAATTGGCCGACTTTGTTGTGATGCCCACGCGCCCAATTGACTTTCACGCGGACGAGTAACAAAATATTTTAATACCTCAGCAGCAGAAAGCTGTTCCGCAACTCCACACACTTTCACTTGACGCTCGATAAAATGCCACGGAAAATGTAAACTTATCTTCGGATTTTGTGTTAATTCTTGCGCTTTGCGACTCTGCAAATTTGTATAGAACACAAAGCCTCTTTGATCCAAATTCTTTAATAACACAATACGTTGTGATGGCTGACCGTTGGCATCGACAGTCGCAACCGTCATTGCATTTGGGTCTGGTGTTTCTGCAGCAATCGCTTGCGTCATCCATCGATCAAATTGAACAAGCGGATCTGCAGCCAAATCCGTGAGTTCCAGCCCGCCTTGCAAATATTCGCGACGTAGACTTGCAAAATCTAGAACCATTTCTCTCACCCCTTAGAATCAAATTCGCATACTAATACCCGCGGACAAAAAAAACACTGTTTTAAGACTGTCTGCATCAGAGTAATTCAATTCACACTTCGACAAAATCCCGTGAGGCTCTATATCCACGCAAACCTACCCTTAATAAGAACCCCTATGCTTGTGCCCATCGGCTTTTAGGTTCAACCTACCAGCCATTTTCAAATTTTTACACACTAAACCTTA
>JAYWHF010000357.1:0-3315 GCA_043777855.1 Gammaproteobacteria bacterium
AATCAGGTCGTTTTGAAGTGCGCATGCTGGCTAACATCTCGGCCACAATTTTCGCTTTGGTGTCGGGCTTTAAGATGCGCGCGTTGGTGGCTTCAGCGCCATCAGCACCCGCCCAATCGGGCAGCATCACGCCTAAATTTGTCGAGCTTGCCGTGTAGGGGTATTGATCGATGGTTACGTCCAACCCATCGCGGCGGGCAGCTTCAATTAAACCTAAGGTTTCGGTAGAGCGCCCCCAATTTGCTGGTGCACCTACTTTAAAATGTGATATTTGTACAGGCAATTTAGCTTGACGGCCAATGTTGAGCGCCTCATTGATGGCCTCGCTCACCTTATTGCCTTCATTGCGAATGTGTGACGCATATAAACCCCCGTATTTAGCCGCACTCCGAGCTAAACCGACAACTTCATCCGTGTTGCTGTAGGTTCCTGGTAGGTAGATTAAGCCTGTTGATAAACCTACTGCGCCATCGCGCATGGCGGTGGCAACTAGTGCTTCCATCGCGGTTTGTTCCTCGGAGGTGGCGGCACGATTAGCAAGGTCTAGCACTGCACGGCGCACAGTATTGTGACCCACTAAAGATGCCACGTTAATGGATGCTTTTTCATCATCAATGCGTTTAAAGAACGCGGGCAAATTGGTGGCCGACCCGCCGCAGTTACCTGTAATTACGGTGGTTACACCATCGTAAATAAAATTATCGGCCGTGGGTTTTGAGAATAAATTGAACTCAATATGAGCGTGCACATCGATAAACCCAGGTGCCACAATTTGCTTTTTTGCATCAATCACACGCTTAGCGCGCAGGCCAGCGTTTATGGCGCTGGGTGCGCCTATTCTCACGATTTTGCCCTCGCTAATTGCGATGTCGGCCCACACCCAACTGTTGCCGGTACCGTCCAACACGCGGCCGTTGGTGATGATGATGTCGACTGCGGTTGGGGCTCTATTGGGGATCGCATTGGGAGGCGTTGTGGAACGCGCCGAGGGTTGCATATAGACTGGCATTATTGAATCTGCTTTAGCACTGGTATCAATCGTGGTGCAACCCACTAAGCCGCCGCCAAGAGGCAACATCCACGCAACAATCGCCATAACGCGCAAATGTTTGGTTTTAAGTTGAAGTCGTGTGGTGGTTGTATTTTTTTGCGTGCACTGCATGGCGATTACTCAAGGTTTTGGGGTAAACGTCAATGCTACAGCAAGGGCAAATTTATGGGTAATGAGCCAAGCTATGGCCGTAGTATTAATTTTTTTTTAAAAATACGCGAACTTTGCACGGCGCATTCAGATAGGCGTAAGCTTATCTACGCGTAACAACGCAAAATTTGCGTTCTGCAATTTAGGAAAGTCTGAATTGTTGGTCATACAAAAGCAGACGCGAAAGTGCCAAGTAATATTCGAGATCATCAACTAACAATCTTACAACGAGGGCTTACTATGACTGTCGCACGCGTAACGGAAGTGATTGCCGCTTCCAAAAAAAGCTTTGAAGACGCTATTGAAACTGGTGTGTCTCGTGCCAATAAAACGTTGAAAAACGTCACCGGCGCATGGGTAAAAGACCAGAGCATGGAAATTTCAAAAGGTAAGGTCACGCTGTATAAAGTAGTGCTGAAAATTACGTTTATTTTGAACGATTCATAACTGCAATGTATGACCATTGCCCGCCGGAGACGTTAGCTGTGAAGCGTCGCGGTGGGCAAGGTAGTTGGTGCCGCTTGTTTGTTGTACTGTTGATTCAATAATTTTGTAGGAACCACAATGCAAATCACTAAATTTTTCGCTGTGCTCGCCGTGTGTAGCATTGGCGTCGCCACCGTATGTGCCTCGCCCAATGCGGCAGCGCAAGCTAAACCTAAAAAAAATGCGCCTGCAGCGGCACAGCCCGCGGCACCTGCTGAGGCTGCACCATCGTCCACCGCTGGTGATCCGGTGCAAACTAATCGCGCAACCGATATGTATAAGGCGGCCGATCCTGATTCGCCAGTGGTTGAGCAGCTGCCAGCTAAAAGCCAAGTGCGCGTGATTGAGCGTAAAGGCAAGTGGCATAAAGTGATTGCTGCCAGCAACGCCACTGGATGGGTAAACATGATGCATTTGCGCGGGGAAGTGACTGTGGTAGCGTCAGCTTCGGGCTCAGGATTTTTCTCCGGCGTCACGAGCGTGCTGGGCGGGGGTAGTGGCAATTCACAAAAATCGCAAGGGGCGACTTTGGGCATTCGTGGCCTTACCGAGGAAGAATTGAAGAATGCCGCGCCTGATCTGGCGGCGTTAGCAAAAGTGCGAAGTTTCAAATCTGACACTGGCGAAGCCGAACGATTTGCGCGGGAGGCGAGCCTTAAAAAAGCGGATGCGAGTTTAATAGATTCTGACGGTCGGCCTATCGCGCCAAAGTCATAGGAGAAAAACATGAAAAAAAATCTAAAATTGTTAGCGCTTGGTCTTGGCGTCACGCTTAGTGTTTTCAATGTGTCTGCTATTGCGCAGTTTGATATTGGTGGTTTTTTAGACAAAGCGACCAAGGCCGCAAAGATCGCTAAAGGCGTAGCGCAAGGCACAACAGAAATGACCGAAGCCGAGGAAGTGACCGTGGGTGAAACGATGGCAGCTAGCTTTTTGGGTGCGACAAAATTGCATCCGGACACTAATCTGCAGCGCTATGTAAATCGGGTGGGTCGCTGGGTTGCGCTGCACTCGGATCGGCCACATTTAAACTGGTCGTTCGCAGTGCTAGATATGCCATCGGTCAATGCCTTCGCGGTACCGGGTGGCACGATTTTTGTTTCGTCTGGCCTCATGCAAAAGATGAAATCAGAAGCCGAGCTTGCCGGCGTACTGGGGCATGAAATTGCGCACGTGATGCAGCGCCACCACGTGAAAGCACTGCGTGCCAACGGTTGGAAGGACGTTGCCGGTGTAGGGATAAGTATCGCGGCGGAACGTTCGAAAGCATCCGCATTGGGCAAAGAGGCGGCAACGGCGGTTGTTGGTGCATTGGGCTCTATCTACGCCAAGGGCTTGGATAAGGGGGATGAATTTGAGGCTGATCGCATCGGTGCCATGTTGGCTATTCGTGCTGGATATGATCCATATGGCTTGGTTTTAGTGCTGCAAAAACTTACAGGTTTAGTCCCTGACTCGGGCATCACGATGATGAGTACGCACCCGACTGCTGCAGATCGTATGACAAAAATCGAGGAGTTCACAGCGGTGCTTGACCGCTTTGCATCTCATCCGCAGGTTGAATCACGCTTTATGCGCGCTACGGCTGGCTTGAAGTAAGCAATGCGAGTATCGTTTCCCGGTTGATT
>JAYWHF010000358.1:0-3308 GCA_043777855.1 Gammaproteobacteria bacterium
AGTGGTTTTGGCATGAGGCCTCCGATGAATTAGGGAGGCTGAATTTTGGTGGGTATTGGGTGAATTGGCTAGAGGGTGGTTTGTTGATCGCTTACAAATGCGCTATTTGCGCCTTGCTGTTTTTCAGCAGGTTTTTTAGTTTTTCCTTGTCTTCGTTACCTAATTCTTCGAATGGTTCGAAGTCTGCGCCGGTTAGGTTTCTGGATGCCGTTGATAACACTTTGAAATGGACGCCCTGAGAGGCCTCTGTAAGCCCTTCCTTGCACATTGGGCATAATCCCATGGTTGGGTGGTTTTCGAAGTCGTGTGGCCACCAAACCTTCTTGCATTTGCCTGTACAGGCGTATTTGGGTAGATCGCTGGTTGATGAGAAGGTTATGTGGAACGGTGAATCCAGAATTATCATTGCGTTTTCTCCGTTTTGGCCTTTGATTTTGTTTTTGATCGTAGAAGTGCGGTGTAGGTAACACTGCACTTTACTCCCATATTTGGGAATTGCTATTTCTCTTGCGATTCTCTAAGTCTTTGATTTTCTGCATTTTTTGCTACTTTTAGCCAATAATCTCTAATTTCGTTGTTTTCAGCCTTCAACGCCATGCTTATCGCCATTATTTCCAGTGGTTCAATGCTTAATATTTGAGCAATTCTTATTGCATTTTTTTCTGATACACCACTTCCTTTTTGTATTTTTGTCCATGACTGTTTTGCCATGCCTAGATATTCCATGGTTTCAGGGTAAGTCCTTAATTTTAAAAGACTTTTAACTTCGTTTATGTAGGATACGATTGTTTTCATGAGTTTTATGGTAACTCAGTGGTTGACTAACGTATAGGTAACTTGGTAGTTTACCGGTAACTCACTAGGTTACTTCGGTTCTTATGATTGATTGGCAGCGGTTTAGAATAGGTTTTTTGCATGATCCGATTCCTTCGGGTCGTGTGTTATCTATCGATCATGATGGCACTATGGAATGGGAATCTCCCAAGCGTTTATCGATTCGCGGTTCTTATGAGTCCAGCTGTCAAATTCGTTCGCAAGGCGGTAATGGAAGAGGGCAGGCCACACAACTTTATATTGATGTAAACCCCTCTAAATTTATTCAGGGTCACAATGTTTTTGGCATTGAAAATAATTTAATTCTCGCTGAGGAAGTCATTCGTAGAATTTGTTTTGCAGTTCCATCATTGCCCAAAGATTTTGCGATTAAAAAAGCAAGGGTAGGCGATTTTGAACAGTTGGGTATTCACATTGCGCGTTCATTTGATGCCGGTTCACTTGCGGCGGCACATTCAATTCAGGATGCACTGGCTTTAAAAAGCCGTTCTCGTTCCGGTCGTTGTCAATAAAGAGCCGGAACCAATTATTGGAATTTATCTAAACGAAAAACACGTTGGTTAGGTAAATCTTATTTAAAAGGGGAGGAAATAAAATCTCGTGTTAAAGGCCACAAATTACCTGAAGCTTTAACCAATATTGGCCTAGAAGAGTTTGCAGCTAATTTACTGAGAGTTGAGTTTGAAATTTATAAACAAGAATTTATTGAACGCGAAATACCATTAATTTACGGTCATCAATTTACCGAGCAAATAATTGACACACTATACCAAGAATATTGGGAGCGCATTGAAATGTCCGCACAAGCCGCTATTGCCAGCCACGAATTAGAATCACTTACTCGCTCTATACGTTCCACTTATTTAATGTGGAAAGAAGGCTTACAAGTCAGAGCTAATATGTCTCAAACAACTTTTTATCGTCATCGCGGGGAATTACTTCCTTTTGGTATTGATATCGCCATACCGAACGATCACCAATCATCGAATGTTATTCCGTTAATTCGTATCATTGAAGCTAAACCTGTTAGCACTCCTGCGTGGGCTTATGAAAAAGGTTTAATTTTTGTAGGTCGATAACGTAACAACGTGTTACGAAATTAGGTGGCATATGCGTGACCGTCACGATAAAAAAACAGCTGATCTTTTTACCCTTGCGCGGCCAGTCGGCAGATCTCGTAAGCATGTTTCAAATGCCGCTAAACAAGCACTGTATCGTCAACGTAAAAATGAGGCTTCAAAAAAATGTCAATCATGATTGAAATAGCAAGTACAGAAATTAAAAGCCGTTCCGGTACATCTGCGCGCACCGGCAATACTTATTCTATGCGTGAACAAATTGGTTATTTACACAAAGGGGAGCTTTATCCAGAAAGAATTAAAATCACTTTGGAAGATAATCAGCAGCCTTACTCTATTGGTAAGTATCAGTTAGCACCATCCAGTTTTTACGTTGATAAATATGATTCTGTGGCGGTTCGTCCTGTGTTGGTTCCTAAACAAGATGAATTCCCTAAGGTTGCTCCACGCTCACCAACGTAATTTTTATTTTTAAAGTTGTTCATGGTAAACACGTTTTTAAATGTTAGTTATCCAGAGGCTTTTTTTATGAAACAAAGTCATGTAAATAAATTAAATAAAATTGCGTTAGAGATGCTTTCACACAGTTATTTTTTTACGAATACAACAGCTATGTTTGATGATTTAAAAACGCTTGGAACTTGTCGTGTTACTGCGGTTGTTATTAACGAAAAATCGGCTCCTGAATTGCTGTTGCTACAGGAAGGCAAAGAAGATCCAGATTTTTACCATATGGAAGAGCTTGAGGTATCTTTAGTATTAGATGCTACCGGTTAATTGAACTAAAATTCATTCACCTCCGCAGGGGGTGAATGAATGATTTTCAAGTAGCCACATATTTTTGCGTTCTATTTGTTTTCGATAGTTAATCTATAAGGTCAATATTTTTCATCTTTGTAGTATTGGCAACTTCGCATAATGTATATTATGTTAAATAGCGTGTTACCCACAGATAACCTCAATTTAATATAAACCGTAAACTCAGATTCACGCCAAGCCCCGGCTCATTAGAGCCAGAACCATGGGTGCGATAGGTCTCATCAAGAATGTTTTCTACGCCCAGTGTTAACTGCGTATTTGACCAAAAGGTTGTGCCTGCTCTAATGCTGACTACGTCATAGGCCGGTGTTCCACCCGGTGGAATACGTTCAGTATCTTCTTTATCCGCCGCACTTAAACGCTTTGCCGCCGATACCTGTTGCCAGATGATTTTCGCCCAAGCATCTGATTCCGTGCTGTGCCATTCAAACCCCCACTGCGTGGAGCTTGGCATAGAACGGCTAAACGGTTCGCGTTGATCTGTATTAGACATATCCAATTCGCCACGCTGCCAATTAATCACCGAGAACAGGCTGAAGTTGGAATCCAACTCAAGGTTGGCCGCCAACTCTATGC
>JAYWHF010000359.1:0-3306 GCA_043777855.1 Gammaproteobacteria bacterium
CATAGATTCAACATACTGTGCGACAGCATCATTCTCATCGGCTAGTGCCGCGTCGGCGCTGGCTTCCTCCAAATCAGCGCAAGACACCAACCGTTCAAGTGCTGCAATTAATGAAGGATCAACGGGAGGAAGTACGCCACGCCCGCTCACAACTTCAAATTGTGTATTAACGCTGTCAAGTGCCTGCAAGACAACATCCATTAACTCTGAGGTAACTTTTCGTTTACCGGTACGTAAGATATCGAACAAATTTTCAGTTAAATGGCAGCATTGCACCATCGGTGTTAGTGCCAAAAACCCAGCGCCACCTTTTACTGTATGAAAACCACGAAAAATGGCATTCAACAAATTTGTATCGTCCGGGCGCTGCTCAAGATCAACCAATTGCTGCGACAGGCGCTCAATAATCTCGCCCGCTTCAACTAAAAAGTCTTGAAGAATATCTTCGTCATCACCGAAGCTCATGCACCTACCCTCTAGAAACCGAGACTTGAAAGAAGATCATCAACTTCATCTTGTCCAGAAACCACATTGTTACGGGCTTTATCTATTTGCGGCCCTTCAGCTTCATGTTGAAGCTTTTCAATGAGCGCTTCCATTTCTTTTTGGTCAGTTTTTACAGTGCCTATCCCAGTGACTTCTTCAACATGGCTTGCCAGCAAAACGAGCTGCACCAATTCTTTTTCTACGTCGCCAATTAAACCAATGACGCGTTTCAATACCTGGCCCGTTAAATCCTGAAAACCTTGTTCAAGAACAATATTTTGTAAGCTGGTATTCAAATGCCCAGTGCCTATTTCCATTTGTTCCAGAAATGCGTTCATGCGGTCATACAAACCGCGAAATTCATCAGGGCTCATTTCGCGCCGTTTTAGCCGCGCCCACTCCTCCCGCAACGCGCTTGCTTCCTGCCCTAAACGGGTTGCAATAGGTGAAGCTTCATCCACCATATCCATGGTTTTTTCGGCGGCGGCTTGCGTAAGCTGGATAACATAATTTAAACGGCTTGATGCGTCGTGAATATCAGAGCCGTCGATTTCTGGAGGCGCTTTACTCAAATCGGCGTCAACATGGAAATTGACAATGGCGTTGTGCAAACCACGCGTTAACTTCCCGATGGACTGGAACATGTGCTGGTCACGCGTTTGCAACATATTTTGAATTAACTGTGAAGCTTCTTCGAATTCATTGGTCTGCAATTTTTCTGCTAATAGTTTTGCGCATAACTTTAATTCATTTATTAAATCAGCATCGTGATCGAGTAATGAACGTTCTGAGCCTAGATGAATATCAGATGTCATGTGAATGCCTTATTTTTTTGATTGCGGCGGCGAAGAGCGAAATTCTAGCCTGTAGCAAAATCAGCCTACGCGGTCAAAGATTTTTTCAATTTTTTCCTTAAGCGCTTGTGCGGTGAATGGCTTTACAACATAGCCATTTACGCCAGCTTGCGCGGCTTCAATAATTTGATCGCGCTTGGCTTCTGCGGTAACCATAAGCACCGGTAAAGTAGCAAGCTTTTCATCGCCACGCACGGCTCGCAACAAATCAATTCCCGTCATACCTGGCATGTTCCAATCAGTTACCAAAAACTGAAAGTCGCCGCTCCTGAGCATCGGCAAGGCTGTTACGCCATCGTCAGCTTCATGAGTATTAGTAAAACCCAAATCTCTCAGCAAATTTTTGATGATCCGTCGCATTGTCGAAAAGTCGTCGACAATTAAGATTTTCATATTTTTATCCAAAGGAAACCTCCGTTAGGCCTGCAAGGATTTGATTTACTGTTAGTCTAGCCAGAGTTAGCAATCTAGCCAGTTTTTTGACTCTAAAAATATTTTTTTATTACTTCTCGCATTAAATGTAACCAGTGGTTTTACGCCGCAAACAACGCCATACACAATGATTGAAAATGACGACCGATTACTCGTTGTGCCAGCCGGACATGCGCGACTTTAATCTGGCGGCGGCTTGACTGTGAATTTGACTCACACGCGATTCGCTCACACCCAATACCAGACCGATTTCTTTTAAGTTGAGCTCTTCATTGTAGTAGAGCGCTAACACCATGCGCTCGCGCTCGGGCAAGTGTTCGATGGCGCTTGTTAAGGCTTTTTTAAGACCATCGCGCTGAAGTCGGTCGAGCGGGCTTGCGAATGCGCTGCTGGTTTCGCTAGCATCTATGTTGCTGTCTTCGTCGCCAAAGGTTTCTTCATAACTAAATAAACGGCTACCGTTTGTGTCTTGCAAAATTTCAAAATACTCATCGAGACTTATGCCCATTTCCGCAGCGACATCAGCATCACGAGCATCGCGGCCGGTGCGGGCTTCGACAACTTTAATGGCCTGAGCTACTCGGCGCGCGTTGCGATGCACCGAGCGTGGCACCCAGTCACCTCGACGCATTTCGTCGACAATGGCGCCGCGAATTCTAATACCTGCATAAGTTTCAAAACTTGCGCCACGAGATCCATCGTATTTTTGTGCAGCTTCAAGAAGACCAATCATGCCGGCTTGAATCAGATCATCAACTTGAACGCAGGCAGGCATGCGCAACATCATGTGGTAAGCGATGCGTTTGACTAAGGGGGCGTGCTCTTCAACACGTAAATTGGAAATAGGTTGTTCTGATTTATCGTACATAGTTTTCCTATCGACTACAGGCCCGACTCCAGTTCCGACTCCAGTCCCGGCTAAAGACCCTACTCTATGAACGACAGTGATTAACGATCATTGGCAGTACGCAGTAAACGCTCTACAAAAAATTCAAGGCGACCACTTGGACCACTCGGGAGCGGCCATTGGCTAACGACTTTTGCTAAACCGCGAATCGCGATGGCAGCTTTGGAGCTTGGGGCAAATTCCAAGACCGCTTTTTGTTTACGCACCGCATTGCGTACGCTCTCGTCAAAGGGAACTTGGCCAACAAACTGCAGCGTGACGTCAAGAAAACGTTCGCAGACCGTATTCAGTTTATTGAACATGCTAATGCCCTCTTGGGGGTTTCGTGTCATGTTCGCAACGACTCGAAAGCGTTGCAGGCCGTAATCTTTGTTCAGCAATTTGATCAGCGCGTAGGCGTCAGTGATTGATGAAGGTTCATCGCACACCACTACAATGACTTCGTTGGCAGCGCGCACGAAACTGACTACCGTGTCTGAAATACCAGCAGCTGTGTCGATAACCAAAACATCCACTTGATCGCTCAATTCATTAAATGCATTGATCAAACCTGCATGTTCGGAGGTACTCAATGCCGCCATGCGTTGCACACCAGAGGATGCAGGAACAATCTTCAGCCCAGCGGGG
>JAYWHF010000360.1:0-3301 GCA_043777855.1 Gammaproteobacteria bacterium
CGTACCCGCGTTACGCGCCATGGTTGCAAACAGGCGTTCTTGCCAGAGCGGCATACCACTGTTGAGGGTTGCAACCGGAACAATTTTTTCCCGCGATAAAAAGAACGAGGTTTCCATAATGTTAAAGGTAAGGCCTTTAGGTTCGCAGGCTTTTAATGCCTGAGTGAGATCGGGCTGGTTCATGAAGCCAATGTGGATGATAACGCGGTAACAATTATTGCCTAAATCTTCGACATCGCAGGAATCTTCTTTCTTGATCCAAGGCACGTTGCCGACTTCCACATTCAGGAAAATCACGCGCTCATGCAGCACTTTATTGTGATTGAGATTGTGGAGCAAGGCATGAGGCGTGGCGGCCGGTGTTGCGGTCAAAAATACAGCCGTGCCAGGTACGCGCAGTGGCGGATTAATAAACAGGGTTGGCAGCAGCACATCGAGCGGAACTGACGATGAATTTAATCGTTTGAAAAGCACATCGCGCCCGCGTCGCCACGTAATCATGACCATGAAGACAATGGCTGCTATTAAAATAGGGAACCAGCCCCCTTCAAAGATTTTGGTAATACTAGCGCTGAAGAATGCAAGGTCAATCAAAACGAACAGAGACGTTGACGCGATGCACAGAGCAAGCGGAAGTTTCCAGCCGTAGTAGATAACAAAGAACGTGAGGACACTGGTGATTAGCATATCGCCGGCGACCGCCACACCGTAAGCGGCACTTAGTGCCTCTGAGGATCGGAAAGTGACCACAATTAAGACCACTACGAGCAACATGAATGTGGTCACGCCGGGTAAGTAGACTTGGCCAATTTCTTTGGCCGAGGTTTGCACGACCTTCATGCGGGGCAAAAAGCCGAGTTGTACAGCTTGTTTGGTTAATGAATAAGTGCCGGCAATAACTGCTTGGGAAGCAATGACTGATGCAATGCAGGCGAGAGCAATCATGGGGTAGAGCGCCCAGTCTGGGAACAAATAGAAGAAAGGGTTTTTGATAGTGCTCGGATCCCCCAGTACAAGTGCGCCCTGGCCAAAGTAGTTAAGAATTAGCGAAGGAAATACCAAGGCAAACCACGCGGTGCGAATCGGGCTTTTGCCAAAATGCCCCATGTCTACGTAAAGAGCCTCAGCGCCGGTTACCGCAAGAAGAACGGCGCCTAAGATCAAAAATGACGCCATGCCGTGATCTGTTAAAAAGCGAAATGCATGTAGGGGGTTAACCGCCTCAAGGACGACGGGGTTTTGCAAGATGCCGTAGGCCCCGGAAATTGCCAACGCCAAAAACCACACAATCGTAATGGGGCCAAAAATAGCACCCACTTTAGAGCTGCCAGCGCGCTGCAGCGCAAAGAGACCTATCAATATGCCAACCGCAATTGGCACTACATAGGGTTTAAAGGCGATAGTTGCGACTTCCAAACCTTCAACAGCAGACAGCACTGTCATTGCGGGCGTCAATACGGCGTCACCGTAAAATAGTGCGGCGCCAAGCACGCCGATAACTAACAAATAGGGTCTCCAGCCAGGGTGATCTTTAATCGATTCGAGCGCTTTGGCGAGTAGCGACATAGTTCCACCTTCGCCGTGGTTGTCAGCACGCATGACAAGGGTTACATACTTCAGCGTTACCACGAACATAAGCGCCCAAAACACCGAGGAAAGCCCGCCGAGTATCGAAGCTTCAGTCAGGGGAATGCCGTGGCTGGGGCTAACGATGGTTTTAAATGCGTAGAGCGGGCTGGTACCTATATCGCCAAACACCACGCCGAGTGCCGCTATGGTTAATGCTAGGTGAGACGATTTTTGTTGCTTTTCGCTGCTAGACATGGAATTACCTGTGTGCAAGCTGCGCTGGGCCATTAGCGGCAGCGTGTTGTTAGGGGTGTAAGTTTCAGCCATGATGCTCACGTAAATTCAGCGGCACAAGAACGTGGCGCATTGTGCCAGAAGCGCGCCACAAGTCATCTTGTTTGTGTTGTAAATTTGCATTAATCCCGCGTTTAAGTGATTAAGTTGATATTTATGATGGCCTTTGCCAGACTCGGGCCAACAAACATTCTGTGCTAACGAGTAACGCTAATATGCCGTATAAAATTCTGGTTACTGACGTCACGAGCCCACTGGGGCGTGCGCTGGAGCATGATTTGGAGCGAGAGCTCTGCAAACTTTTCTCGCCCGCGGCGAGCGAACTTAACTGGATGAATGGAGGTGCCGTAACTCAGTACATCGCTGATATCAGGCCAGATGTGGTCATTAACACGCTGGGTTGGGATAGCGGGGTGAGAGTCGAGCAGCTCTTGCTTCCCATTGTTGTTGCCAATATTGCCGGTGCCTGCGTCCCGTTAGCCGTGCCCTTACTTCATTTTTCGAGTTACAAAGTGTTTGGCAGCGATCATAAAAGCAGCCATAGCGAAAAAGATATTCCGGCGCCGGCCAGCCCCGCGGGCCAAGCGTTCTTTGCGGCGGAACAAGCCATTGAACACAGCTTGGTTAAGGCTGTAATTTTGCGGTTGGGTTGGGTGATTGGTAGTTATGGCGATAATCTTTGTACCGGTTTGTTGGCAGCTATCTGTGCTGAGAAAAATATTCAGCTGAACACTCGGCTGCGCGGTGCCCCAACGCTGTTGTCCGATGTTGCACGGGTTGCTGTTGCTGTGGTTAAGCAAATTGCAAATGGTGCGGAAAATTGGGGGGTGATGCATTACTGCAGTGGCGATGCGCTGACGGAAGCCGAATTCGGTGAGCAGCTTATTCAGCTGTTGGCTCAGCAACATCTGCTGGCTCAGGATGCCAATTTCACCCTATGTGATCAGGTTCCCACCGATGAACCGATTAGCGCAGTCTTAGGGTGTCGAAGAATTCGCGATGGTTTCGGCGTGCAAGCCCGGCCGTGGCGGCCAAGTTTGCTGCCGTTGGTCAAGCAGTGGTTCCATCATCAACGTGGTAATCAATAGCTCAGCCGTTGAAATACGAGGGTAGCATTGGTGCCGCCAAAGCCAAAGCTGTTGGACATGACCCGATCGAGTTTCACATTGTCTTGACGTTTCAGCACTATAGGCATGCCTTCAGCTTCAGCATCAAGCTCGTCAATGTTGGCAGAGGCACAGATAAAACTGTGCTCCATCATCAGCAGGCTATAAATTGCTTCTTGAACGCCGGTTGCGCCCAAGCTGTGGCCGGTAAGTGATTTGGTAGAGCTGATCGCCGGGATTTTATCGCCAAATGTGGCCTTCACAGCCTTGAGTTCAGCCAAGTCGCCAACGGGTGTGCTGGTGCCATGAGAGTTAATGTAGTCAATAGTCCC
>JAYWHF010000361.1:0-3300 GCA_043777855.1 Gammaproteobacteria bacterium
GAGTCAGGGGCGGTGCTGCGCGGAATCAAGGAAAACTAATGCAATAGCGCTGTACCCGCATCGCAGCCACCCTGAAGTGCTTAAAATTTAAGCACTAAATCAGTTTGGCCTTTAGCTGTCTTTTAATTCTGCAAGTCCCTCGGATGAAAGATTTTGCCGAATTAAGCGTTAACCCTTGAGTCATGAACTGACACAACTGGCATAGTGTGTAATTATTTGTATAAGTTAGTCTACAAACCGAGACTTGTGAGTTTGTTTATGGTTATTAAAAAAATTATTTCTCACAATGCATTTGTAGCGGCTGCACTGACCCTGGCCAGCGCCGCCGTTGCAGCTGAAGCCGACGGTACTTGGCAGCTTCACAATCGCAGCATCAGTGTTGGCATCATTCAAAAACAGCAACAGTATGTGGAGCTTGATAGCTTTGGCTTGACACCAGACGGCATTCTTGACCAGGAACATGGCCGTTTGCATGGGCAGAGTTTGCAGGCCCGCTGGCAGGGCACATTAGCTACAGTACCGCTGTGGGTGCAAGCGAGTCTGCATTCAAGCAAAGGGCAAACTATTTATCAGGGCTACTTGCAAAGCAAAACATCACTTACTCCGTTTGGCGCGCTTACAGGCAATCGCTTTAACGACGTGCAGATACGTATGGGTATGCCTTGGCAAGCACAAGGGTACGCCCTGCAACTCGTCCCATATGTAGATTTATCTCGCCACACTTGGCAGCGCAACCTGTTGCAATACAGCGAAAACTACCAACGCCGAAGCCACAGCCTCGGGCTGTTAGCCCAGTGGAGTTTTACGCCGCATGTCGTGCTGGAGGTTAGCCACCAATTAAGCCGTTACGTCGGCACGAACGTTAACGTACCTAGCCTTGCTTTTGCCATCACTCTTGGTCAGGAACAACTTAACGAGAGCAACATCGCTTTGAGCTATCGCATCAGCAACGCACACAGCATCGGATACCAATTCACGCAGGTACGCCATCGTGGGAACCAAAGCTCTCTAATCGCAGGCTTGCAAGCACCGCCGTCACAAAGCCGCCAAACTCGAACCGGTATTGCACTGGCCTGGCACTTTTAATTGATCGCAGCAATAATTTTTAGAAAGTGTAGTTATGAAAATTCCAAATGCTAATTGTCTTCGCTCGATTCTTGCGACTGCTTTGTGTGTGGTAACAGTTGCCTGCGGCGGAGGTGGCGGCAGCAGCGCACCAAGCGCCACCGCGGCATCGGTCGTGCCGGCTGTTGTGACGGCGGAAATTGCAGTGCAACCATTAGTGAAAACTCCGGTGTCGGCCGAAATTGAAACTACAAAGACCGCAGTTGTACGGGCAACATCGAGTGAGCCTCCCGCTTTGCAAGTAACAATGAATTCAAGCCAGACGTACGCAATAGGCGACATTGTCATGCTCCCATCTGACCAAAGCTCTCTGCCGGTAGGCTTTACTGGAAAGGTAATTGCTAACAAATTGGTTGACGGCAAACAAGTTCTAAATATGCAGGAGGCAGATTTTGGCGACGTCTTTAAATCACTGAAGCTTGACATGGATACGAGCCGTGACCAAGCTCGTGTTGTGGGGGTTATTGCTCCGCCTGGAATTAAAGCCCAATTCACAGCCGCTGCACCGCAGCCTATGCAAGCAGGTATTAGCCAAGATTTTCAAGCGTGCAATGGGCAAGCTGGATTAAAGTTTTCTGGTACGTTGGAGTGCAAACAGCGCTTTGTTGAAGGCACTTTAGGTGTCGAACATGAGTTTGACGTTACGCAAAAAGACGGGACAAAAAAAGGCACCGGCAAAATGTTTGTAACGGTAGACATTAAAAAAGGTGTTTTTAAAGCAAAGGCGGACGTTAGCCCAAGCTTTTTCGCAGTGATAGCTAATAAAAAATGGGGGACGATAGAGCAGCAGTTTTCTGGAGAGATGTCGGCGTCCATCGGTTTTGAAGTTCCTGGCGATAAGACTGGAGACCTTTTTAATATTCCATCAATCAGCGAACTCCTGTCTAGCAACGACGGCCTTAATAAATGGGACAACGCCCAGTGGGAACTTAGCAGGTTGCGGCTCAAAGGGCTCAGTTCAGATGACAAGCGTGGCTTACTGCCTATCGCGGGTCTAGTGATTGACCCAGGATGTGCCCTTGCGGTCGCGGGTTCAGCTGGCACCGCCTTTACAAGCGGGTGTACGTTTAGAGGCGACATCACGGATTTCCGCTTTCGCGCAGCCAAACCGGCAGCTTTGATCGTGTGGGTGTACCTCAACGCAAATGGCGAACTTAGCTTGAGCGGAAAAGTTAACTTGCTCAAAATGGAGGACTATAAATTCGATGTTGGGCTAGCGACTACTTTTGTAGGGAAAAGTGCTGATGTTGTTCAGACAAATAACCAAACCCCCCCAATTGTCAAAATGTTTGAAGTGAAGGGCAAACTCCAGGCCAAAGTCAACTTAGGCGTATTGGTAGCTGTCGACGTTATGGTTGGAGGTATCAGGCCGGCTTCGTTGCAAATTGTTCCAGTTGAAGCAAGCAGCACAGCGACGGCGGAAGGGGATTTTGGTTTACAGGTATATCCTGGGGTGCAAAGCTATGGTGCAGGCTGCATTAGCAATTCCGGAATAGTGCAAAGCAAAGTACGCGCTGACGTGTTGGTTACAGGCGAAGTTAGCCTGCTTGGCAAGGAGGATGCCATTAAACTGTCTGCGAATTACGACAACGAGTGGCCAAAAGTTTGGACGCAGTTTGCATCTAGTAATAAGTGCTTTTCAAGCGACGATTTAAATTTTTCGCTGTCTTACATTGGCTTAGCGCCTGCACCAGCAGCCTCTAACACTCTGCTGTACAAAATTGACTTCGCAACTAGTTTCAACAGCCCCGGGCTGCGCGCACTGGCAAGTAAGTGGACTGTGCAACTTGGCGAAGATGTGCCGTTAGAGTTAGAACGCGTAATTGACGGGACGGGAAAATTTGCTGTCGCTGCCGGCCGGAAAGTCACCGTCACGCTGCGTGCCATCAACGAAATAGATGGCATGGGTAGCAGTAATAAAATCGCGACGGTCGTAAAAGCCGCTAGCAGAGATCTGCAGGCGCTCGCGGCACCACTGGTAGCTGTCCCATCAACGCCGACCAGCCCACCTACGACTACGCCAACGCCAACGCCAACACCAACGCCAACACCAACACCAACGCCAACATCCACTCCCACTACCCCAGCTGCTGTAGCGGCGCTTTCCGCGCCCACACCCCAGTCGCCCAACGGGACTGTATCCACACTGACCCCGGCACTTACCTGGTTTGGTGG
>JAYWHF010000362.1:0-3293 GCA_043777855.1 Gammaproteobacteria bacterium
GAAGACTTTTTAATCGTTTTACAGGTCAATGGATTATTAATTTTGGGTCTGAGAAACACCCGCGGGCTGATAGACATAGCTGGCCAAAATGTAACGAAAGCCCATAGGCAATCTTTAGATAACACCAAAATTAAGCAGATAGAAAAGGCCGTTAAAGATCAAAAGCTATTCTTGGAAAACAATATCAACCTAGAGAGATTTGCAGACCTGGCAGGGTTAAAGCCACACGAAGTTTCCACAATTATCAATACCCACTACAAAATGAATTTTTTTGATTTTATTAACGGTCTTCGTGTTGAAGAAGCAAAAAGAATTCTTACTTCACCAGAGTTATCTCATCTTTCCATCTTGGAGATCATTTACAAGTCAGGGTTTAATAGCCAATCAGCTTTTCAACGCTTTTTTAAACGCTCGGTAGGATGCACTCCAACAGAATATCGACGTAGATCCTTGCAAGCAGAACAACCCGATATCAAAAACGCTAACTAGCTTATACTTTGCAGCCAACAGCGAAGCGATCCTTGGCCTTAGTGTCTTGAATTTTTAAACGAGCACATAAGCACTACACTGACAGGCTACGCAAGCAACTCGTCAATAGCAGAACCCAACTCTTTCGTTTCTTCAATTTTATCCATTAATTTCACCAAGTTAATGCCCAGATCTAGCGCCATTTTATTCGGAAAATTCGCCATAATTGTGGCGTTATCAGCCTCACTCTCGTTCATTAAATTGATATAACGCGCAATAAAAATCACCGCTGCCAAGCGTGGAAATACCTCAGCAGCGCTGGGATCGAGTTGATAGCGAATGCCTTGTACTATGGCATCAGGAAACTTCCAGCGATTCGCAAGCTCAGCACCAGCCTCAGAAAAATTAAACCCCAATATGTTTTTTTGAGTATCGATCTGACTGGCAGCTTTATCGGCCACTCTTTTAATATTGGCACATTCGTTCGGCAACAATATATTAATCAGCAGTTCGCCAATGTTATGAATCATTCCACACGTAAAGGCCGTCTCGGGATCATCGCGGGACATGCGAGCAATCCACTTGCAGGTTGCAGCAACAGCAAAACTGTCACGCCAGAACTTTCGCAGATCCATGCCTTCGGGCGCTTTGAAGGCTCCGGTCAACCCAGAAGCTAATACGAGCGTCCTCACCGCGTTAAAGCCCAATAAAAACACCGCATCACTTACTGAGCCGATTTTACGGTTACCACCATAATGAGCTGAATTTGCGGCGCGCAAGACCTTAATGGTTAACACTTGATCTGAACTGATTTTTTTTGCAATAACATCATTACTAACGCTCTCGTCACCAAAGCTTTCTATAAGTTCTTGTACGACTTTAGGAATATTAGGCAATTTTTGCGCGTTACTGATTAGATCCTGTAAGTTCATGATTCGCCTCACTCATTTAAAAAAACCTATTCTGATAATAGTTCAGCTTTAAGTGTTTGCTAGCGCTATTGTATAAAAAGTTTCGCCATCATCTCATTGAAGTCTGTGACGAAAAGCGCTGGTAAAGAGGCGATCACGTAGCAGTGGCTGGGCCAGACATTGGAAAATCGGTGTGCGGGTCAGGCTTGGCAAATATTTTTGCCACAAAAAAGCCCAAGGTCGAGAAGACCTTGGGCGTTGAGAACTATCACAATTCGCGTTTCGCTAAACCATTAAGCGCTTTGGCTAGATGTCCAAAAACCAACCACTACGCAGGTAACAATTCTTTAACGGCGTCACGCTCTTCTTGCAGTTCTTTTTCCGTGGCTTGCATTTTTGCCCGAGAGAATTCATTCACGGAAAGGCCCTGTACAATGCTCCAATCGCCGTTCTTACAGGTTACCGGGAACGAGTAGATCAACCCTTTATCGATACCATAACTGCCATCGCTATACACGCCCATGCTCACCCAATCATTTGCTGGGGTGCCCAGCGCCCAATCGCGTACGTGATTGATCGCAGCATTTGCCGCAGACGCTGCAGATGACGCGCCACGCGCTGCGATTATGGCTGCTCCACGTTGCTGCACAGTAGGGATATAGTCAGCTTCATACCAAGCTTGGTCAATTAAACCCATTGCAGATTTACCATTCACTAAGGCTTCGTGTAAATCTGGATACTGTGTTGAGGAATGATTTCCCCAAATTGTCAACTTAGTAATGTTGTTAATGCTCGTAGACGTTTTCGCAGCCAATTGAGACAAGCCACGATTATGGTCTAAGCGAGTCATTGCGGTAAATTGACGTGGATTAATATTGGGTGCATTTCGTTGCGCGATTAAAGCATTAGTGTTGGCGGGATTGCCCACGACCAAGACCTTAATATTACGCGACGCATAATCATCGATAGCCTTACCTTGCACCGAAAAAATTGCCGCATTAGCTGCCAATAAATCCTTACGCTCCATGCCTGGCCCACGAGGACGAGCACCAACGAGCAAAGCGTAATCAGCATTTTTAAATGCAACCGCAGGATCATCCGTGGTGACAATACCTGCCAGGAGAGGGAACGCGCAGTCATCAAGCTCCATTGCAGCGCCTTGCAGCGCCTTCAACGCGGGCGTAATTTCAAGCAATTGAAGTATCACAGGTTGATCTTTACCTAACATATCGCCAGCAGCAATACGGAACAACAAAGAATAACTTATTTGGCCAGCAGCGCCGGTGACGGTAACTCTAACGGGTGATTTCACGATCAGACTCCATTTATGGGTAGTATGGGGGTTAAGAGGTAAATGCATGAGGCGATTTGCGCCAAATTCGACAGATAAAACTGGCTGGCATTATAGTGTTTCAGCGGGAATTTGCATCATTTGGTTTATGATGCGCCTCTCTATTTGATTCGATACTGAATATCTACTTTTTCAAGAGTTAACATTATGCGCACATCCTCCATCGCCAGAACTTTTATTTTATCGCTGCTCATGACGGCCTGCAGCAGCACACCAAAGATCTTAGATAAAGGTGCCAATCTTGATTCGCTGGAAGCTCAAGCGAACTACATTACCAGTAAAAATGTTTGCAAAAAAATGGCAGGAATAAATGCAAGTCTGCTCGAAAAACCTTTTCTGTTGGGCGCCTTTGATCTGCGTGATGGCATAACCTCGCGAGTGCCGGCGACGAGTTACAACACATTATTGGACATACTGCAAAAGAGCATTTCGCCACTGGCAACCCATAAATCGACAGAAAACTCCGCGCGTAATGAAATAGTAATACAAGACCTCCCCAATGGTTTACGCACTACAGAAGAGCAGCTGAGTTATTTAATGGCCTATGCGATTGCAAAAAGTTT
>JAYWHF010000363.1:0-3288 GCA_043777855.1 Gammaproteobacteria bacterium
TGAAAAAGCGTTTTGTTTGCGAAGAGATATTGGGTACGGGCGGCATGGGAGTCGTTTATAAAGCTAAAGATCTACTCAAGATTGAAGCGCAAGATCGAGAACCTTACGTCGCCATAAAGGTACTGAGCGACGAATTTAAGTCGCACCCCGAAGCCTTCATTGCATTGCAGCGTGAGTCGCGTAAAAGCCAAAAAATCGCACATCCTAATATCGTGAATGTCTATGACTTTGATCGCGATGGCGATACGGTTTTTATGACAATGGAATACATGGAGGGAAAGCCGCTCGATAAATTAATTAGCCAATATCGTAGCGTAGGGTTACCGTCCGGCGAAGTGGAAAAAATCTTAGAAGGTATTTGTGCCGCGCTCACCTACGCACATGGGCAGAATATAATCCATTCAGATTTCAAGCCGGGTAATATTTTTGTCAACAACAAAGGTTTTGCAAAAGTATTTGATTTTGGTATTGCGCGCGCTGTTGCAAAAGCGGATCACCGAGAAGAAAGTCTAGATGATCGCACGGTATTTGATGCAGGAAAGCTCGGTGCGCTGACTCCTGCTTACGCGAGCCTCGAGATGCTTGAAGGATTGACGCCAGATGTTCGAGACGATATTTACGCGTTAGGTTGCATCGCCTACGAGCTTTTTGCGGGCATGCACCCATTTAATCGCGTACACGCTGATGAAGCCAAGCGACAAAATCTTAAACCAAAAAAAATTCCGGGCATAAAAAAGACGGAGTGGAAAGCGATTGAGCATGCACTCGCTTTTAAACGAGAGAATCGTACAGAGTCGGTTGAGCAATTTTGGCGTGAATTTTCCAGAAAAGTCACTCATACATGGAAATTTTTTATTGTTCTTTTGCTAACAATTAGTTTGGGGGTCGGAGCCTACTTTAAGTTTAAACCTGCAGAACAAGCTGTTTTATCTGAGAATGAGGTGCGAAGTCAGATAGAGTTAAAACTGCGACTTGAGCAAAAAATGAAGGCGTTAACAGATTTGATAGCAACGGCCGATTTTACCTCTACAATTGAGGATCAGCTCTGGACGCAAGTGCAGGAGCTGCGTCAATTCAAGGGCCTGGATGCCAGCTGGCTTGTTCAACAAGAGGCTGCTATCTATGCGCGCTACGTCAAAGAAATTGAACATACACTATCAATTCAAGATTATTCAAGAGCGCAAATTCTTACCAAAAATGCGTATCGTTATACAAAAAATACTGAGCAACTCAAGGCATTTGAAGCGTTAGTTGCCGAAGGTATAGAAGCGCAAAGGCGCTTGGAGTTAGAGCGTGAAGTACAGTTGCAATTACAGCAGCAACAACAAAAAATCGTTACGCAAGAGCGGCAACAGATAGTCAGAGAAACGGAAAGTGTCGCACAAAAAAATACACTATTTCAAATCGCCTTGAGCAATGTGGATAAGCAGCTAGAATGTTTAAGCAATATTGACATGAAAGATTTTGAGATTGCCATCACTAAATTAAGATCATTAAATGGCAGTCTCTATCTCAAAGAGGAGCCAAGAATTACGCAGTCTTTGGCAAAATGTATAGAGTATGTGGGCGGCTCATTTCCTGAGCGAGCTATGGCGTCAAAGACCTACGCGATGCGCTTGTTCAATGGAAATGCCGTTATATCCGCCATTAAAATTGCTCAGAAAGATCCTTGCAGTGTATCAATTGCTGGCTTGGGCGCTCGGGGAGCTGGTGCGAGCTGTAAAGACAAAATGAGCGGTGTTAGTAAAATGCCGGCGTTGGTTGTCGTCCCCGCCGGTGGCGGAATGAAAGCCTTTGCTATAGGCAAGTATGAAACCTCAGTTGATGAGCTCAATGAATTTTGCCAGCAAACAAAGACCTGCGAGGCCACATCAAATGGTGATACTAGCGTGCCTGCAACTAATATTTCGATTGCAGTGGCGAATGCCTATGTAAGATGGTTGAGTGAAAAATCTGGACACAAATACAAGTTGCCAACCTTGCAGGAATGGCAATATGCTGCGAAAGCCTCTAGCGGTAAGATTGATCAAAATCGCAATTGCACATTAAACTCCCGTGGAATTCAAAAGGGAAGTTCGTTAATTAAAGTCGCTATTGGGCAGCAAAATGATTGGGGTCTTATTAATTACGTTGGCAATGCGCGTGAGTGGGTAACTGACCGCGATGGTAGTGCATCTGCCGTGGGTGGATCCTTTGAGACAGTTTTTGAGGAATGCATTATTACTAGCAGAATCAGTCATGATGGCCGGGCCGATAGTGTTACGGGTTTTCGCGTCGTGCGTGAAGTTGGTGGGTAATGCACACTGTCTATGTCCGCAAAAAAATTTAAAGCCTGTCAAATAGAGACGAAAATGGATACAAAATACACCGCGTTGTTGAAGAGTCTACTTCACGAATACTACAAGCGTAATATTTCTATGGGGGAGTATCGGTTGCAGCGCAGTAAAATTATACGCGAGATGGATATAGAAATTAATGGAACGAAAAAAAACCACCAAGAAGATACAGAAAATTAATAGAAGCTTATGTTACGCCAGTCGGCATTTTATAAATTAATGTAGGCGCAATGGGTAATACAACTAGGTACTTAAAGGTAAAAATATGAACCTGATTATTTTTTTCAAAACTGGCGGTTTCTTCATGTACCCCATAGTCATGGTTATTGCTCTCGGCGTAGCTATTTCAGTGGAACGTTTTTTTTATCTCGCTAAAACCACGAGAGTCACTGATAAAATATGGAAGCAAATAAATCCCATGTTGAAAGCGAATGACTTTGTTCGAGCGCAACATGCCATTGCTAATTCTGATACGCCTTTAGCGAGAGTTTTAAATTATGGTTTTGCGCGCTACAAACCTAATGCAAAACGTGAACGAATCGAGGCGGCTATGGAAGAGGGCGTGATGGAGGTAACGCCAGAAATTGAAGCTCGCACGCATTACTTGGCAACACTGGCGAATGTGGCGACTTTATTAGGGCTGTTTGGTACCGTGTCGGGTCTTATTGAAGCATTTGGCGCGGTAGCAAACGCTGATCCTGCCGAAAAAGCTGAGCTTTTGTCGGCGAGTATTTCTATAGCCATGAATGCAACCGCTTTGGGTTTAGGTGCGGCGATTCCACTTTTGCTGTTGCATTCTTTTCTTGCGACTAAAACCAGTAAACTTATTGATACGATCGAAATGGCCGCCGTAAAATGTTCGAATTTAATGGTTGACGAGTAATTTCATGAAATTTGGCCGCAAAAAAAAATCCCATGAAGTCGTTGAGCTCAATATTACGGCGTTCATGGA
>JAYWHF010000364.1:0-3285 GCA_043777855.1 Gammaproteobacteria bacterium
ATTATACGCCTAAGGGCGTGGCCATAATTTGGCCTGAGTGGTCGAAGGATGATCTGCTAGCGATGGGTCAAGTGGTACCCAGACTTGAACCGCGCCGAAATATTAAGGGAAAAAGAAAAGTCATTATTAAGACTTTTAAAGTTACAAAAAAAATCATCCGCGTTAACACTGGAATTAGTGGGAGTGGATATGCAGATAGATGAATTTAAAAAAGAATTATTTTTGTTGGGGGCTAACACTGAATTATTGCGAGCGATGAATAAAGGCCGTAAATCAATAGGTCATTCAACTTCATTAAGTTTTCATTCACTACAGGAAATCAATAATGCGATCACATCATAAACAATTTTATGCCATGACATTCCTTGCTCTGGGAATCTTACTATCTTGCGTTGCCGCTTCTGAAGAAGAGTATGCGCGAACCGATAGATACACGCTCGCAAAAGTAGAGGCGAGGAGCGACCAGAAGGCACCACTGACTACGATAGTCACCTTATCGTTTGGTGCTGAAATAAAAACGGTGGGTGAAGCTATTACTGAATTATTGCAAGGTTCTGGTTATCAATGGGTCGCAAGCGAAAGTGAACAGAGCGATCAACTATTGAATACATTAACGTTACCTGCGATTGCACGCACACTTGGCCCGATCCGTTTGGAAGATGCACTCACTACGATTGCAGGCTTTGCCTGGGCATTACAGGTAGATGAGCTTCATAGAACGGTAGCGTTTGAAATCGCTGATGTTCATCAAAAGATAGCAAAACAATAATTCCCTTTTCATAAAGGATTAACACCATGTTGGTTCTCACCCGTCGAATTTCAGAAGCTTTGGTTGTGGGTGATGGTGAGCTTACCTTTACCGTACTGAGCATTAAAGGCAATCAAGTGCGTATTGGTATTAAAACTGAAAAAAATATATCCGTGGATCGAGAAGAGCTTTTTTTGCGAAAACAAAAAGAAAAGCAAATGGAAGCCGTGGGCGACAATATTCTTGTGGTTCAAGGTGCGGCACGGAGTGGGATAACCGAACAGCCAAAAGTTCGGGGCTGATAAACGATGGCTAACACTGTGTTAGCCAAAACCTTCAAGAATGATTTTCAAGAATTGATGAATAGGAGTTTGACATGCAGTTTTTAAATGCTTTTAAAGTAATGACCACAGCATCTTTTGGTGCCGTGCTACTTGCGATTTAATGGAGAGAAAATTTTGACTATCAATGCAATGAAAGCACACTTATCTACAAAACTCATGTTGAATGAAAAAAAACAGATAAAAAACTTTATACATAAAATGCAACGAAAAAAAAACAGTTAAATCACATGCGTGTCATGTTATTGCCTCAACAAAGCGAGGTTGGTGCGAAACGGGTAGTAGTGACGCGTTAAAATAGCCAGGTAAAATGGCGTAATCAGGTATTTTTTATTCACCATGTCCAGACATTTTTATAAGACAACATTCGAAAATGAACCAATCACCATTTTAATGGGATATGACAACTATTACGATGGCTTCTTCATGGTGATCGAGTATGACGAACCAAAAGATGAAGATGTTATTTATTCGAATCTTTTTGAAAATGATTGCTATCCAAAAAATTTATCCACCCACCAACGTCAGTTGAACGCATTAAATCTCAGTGTACCCATTGAAATGATTATTGAAATCCATACGGATGCTGCGGTAAGAATGGGTAATAAAGATGTGCATCATTCTTATATAAATGGCATCCATACACGTCATCAAGATCTATAAATTGGGGTACAACATGCCTTCAGAGCAGCACGAAAAAATTCACGATAAAATTAAAAAGTGTTTAGCCTTGGCGGGTTCCGCTAACCCTAACGAAGCAGAAACCGCTTTGCGTCAAGCGCGTAAGCTCATGGATGCGCATAACCTTGAAATGAGAGACATTCAGGCATCAGAGGTTAATGAGGCACGCTTCAATCCGGGCAAGCGTCCATCGGCTTGGGCTTTATATTTAGGACGAGCCTGCGCGAAAGCATTTGACTGTGAAATGATTACCTCACAATCTTATTTGGGTAAAGAATTAGTTTTTATGGGTGTTGATAATGCACCTGAGTTTTCACAATATGCCTACGACGTTTTATCCCGCCAGCTCATGGCTGCGCGCAAAGAATATGTGAATACATTGACACGTTGTAAGTTATCCACCAAGCGTAGACGCGGAGCTATTTTCGCCAACAGTTGGGTGTACTCTGTCCATACATTAATTGCTAATTTTGCTGATGCTAACGAAAAAACAGTGGTGGCCATTGCGGCCTACATTGAGAAAAAATATCCCAGTCTGACAACCACACAACTTGTATCGAAAAAAATTACTAAAAAAGATCGTGAGGCGGCGTGGGCAGGACACTACGCAGGGGAATCTGCCAAGCTGCATAAACCCATGGGGCGCGACTCCCAAACAGCATTAGCCCACATTTAAAGGGATTGCCTTATGCTTGACGCTGAATGTGTTCTATTGCCAGTTGGCTACGATCAAGTGATCAGCAGCAATATTTCCAGCGAGGTTGATTATCATAAGCAACTCACCATTAGTGTTGATAAAACTAAAAAATGTATTCAGGTTGGAACTCATTATTCCTATTTCCCTAATCTAACGCATCGCCCTGAAGCTACGGTATCTTTGAAAATGGAAATTTTAGCGGAAAATAATCGAGTATTACCTGGAAGTGGCGGTGGCGGTATGAAAGCCTATTACAAGCGATACAGTGATATTTTGGGGGCACGTTTTAATTGGCGATATCAACGTTTGAATTACTGCGTATGGGTCGGTAATGATGCGGAATTAATTCACCGTTTTTGTCGGGATGGCAAAGAGCTATCAGATGGTTTGGTGTATCGTTTTCATGCATTCCGCAAGCTCATTTTGAAGTCTGTAGAATATAACGAGCAGCATATTGTTCCAGCCATACTGTTTTTTGGTGTTGATGCTTCAGCTCTAAAATCTGGTTTAGGTGCTTCACTTTGGAAGACAATCTGTGGCAACTCTTTGACTAGGAATCATTTGATATTCAATCGATTGTATCTAGTAGGTAATTTCCCTAGGCATAAATTGATAGAGGTATTTGAAGCCTTGAATCTGGTGTTGCACAAAAAACCTGAGATTCAAGATCAGAAATGCAGCACTTATAAAAAACTGTTGGAATCGTTAACGCTCATTCCCTCCAGCTTATTGAAACGTTCGTCTCTTTGCGACGGAATCGGGCGAGTCGAGAAAGATGGTACGCATGAACATTTAAACGAATTATTATGGGTTTCTAA
>JAYWHF010000365.1:0-3283 GCA_043777855.1 Gammaproteobacteria bacterium
TGAGTTGTAGCCATTGCCATAGATACCCGTTAAAACTGCTGCGCCTGAAAATCGTGATTGGAAAATTGGCAATCGTGCGTCTTCGAAGGCCATGCAAAGTCGTGTGGCCGAGACGTTGGCCATTAATGCAAGGAATTCTTCACTGACCCCTACAAGAGCGCTAGCCAAAGGGTCACCTGAGCGACCACATTTCTGCCACGCTTGAATAGCTGCTGCGTTTGCAGCAACCACTGTAGAAACATTTGTCCGTAATGGGTTGAGTTCCATTTGCACAAGTTTTAATCGCGTCCTGGCAATGTCTTCTGCATCCTTGGCCGCATATCCACCTGTGAGTATCAGTCGTAGTTGCCCTGCATCAAGTACTGGCGAAAAGAGTGCGGCACCAGTATTACTAATTAGTGCCGACGTCTGACTTTTTCGGAATTTCGACAATGCTGCGGTTGATTCAGCATCTAAACCAAGTAATACAGCGGCACCAAAATCTGATGTCGTACTTGCCGCTAAAATTGCTTCTGAAACAATAGTGTTTGCTTCAGAAATCAATTTAAAGACGGATTCGCCAAGCTTTGGAGTTAACTTGACAGCCATAGTTAAGCTGCCTTCTTTTTGCTTGGAATAGCCGCTTTGATGGCTTCCGCGTAAGCAAACACCTCGTCTGCGAATTTTTCAATTCGATGAATTGCGCGTGAGTCAGTTGCAATGATTTTGACAAACAATCCGGCACTTGTTTGCATGCTTAGTTTTGCGAAATCTGTTTCTACACGGGTCAGTTTTTGAATGACATCCTCTGATGTTGCAAGTTCTTCACTGATTTTTTTAGTTTTTCGCTCTGCCTCTGCCAATTGTTCACGCATTTTTTCTTTGGCATCTTGCAGTCGTTCAACATCATCATTCAATCGTTCTTGCACCTCACGTAACTCTCTCACGCGTTGTTCGTCCGCCTTGGTCAAAGACGCGGGTGCAGCTACGACCTCGACGACCGGTCGGGGAGGGCGGGTTTGTTCTGATAATTGCGTGTGTAATTGCTGGTTGAATTCTTGTGCGCTGAGAAGGTCAGTTTCACTGGCTTGTAGTTGACGTTGGATATTAGCCCTAGATTCCATCACAGATTCGAGTTCTGCTTTAGTGGCTGCAGCTTCGCGTTCTTTTTCCTTCAAGGCGTCGGACAATTTTTGAATTTCAGGGAGCGATTCGTCAGCGATCATTTTTTTGAAGGCGGTTGAGTCTATCGTCGCATCGCTGCCTTTCCCCTGCAGTGCAGCTTGAGCGACTTCAGGATCAATGTTTGTATCGGTCAGTACTATCAATGCACGTTGTGTTAGGCGGGCTAATTTCGCTTCTTCCATGCCTAGTGACATGTGTAATTCGAGTGCCTTCCCAATCTCAGCATATCGATAACCTGTACGTACATCCACGTGAGGAAGATTTGCCTGAAAAAACTTGCGTAATGTCGCTTCTCCTTTACCTTTTTGTGGCTCAAGAATTTTTTGGATTTTCCACATACTTAAGCATGTTGTTGTCAGAGCTGTGCGCAGTGCATGATCGCTTTGTCGAATTTGATATAGGTGCATGACAAGTGCTAAACGGTCTTGTTCGGGTAATGTTTCCATACCATCAACCAAAATGATGTCTGGAGTTGCTGAAAATTCTGTAGTTGCTAGTTCTTTCGATACTGTCATTTGTATTCCTGGTGGGTTAAGTTACGGGAATTACAGAATCTCACAGCAAACTATTTGCGCCACTTCGAAAAGAAGCGGTTTTTAATCGTCTTTTGAATTTGATGATCCAAAATGAGAACTATACGTTCTACTTTTAGTATTCCTTTGGTTCTAATCTCGCAAGCATGGTGTAGTTATCTGAGTTGGGGAAACTTGAACGACGGATAAATTAGTGTGACACGCGTGTCACACGTTGTGGTGAATGTGAAGATGGCGGTGAAACACCGATGTCGATTGCAACAACTTGGCAAGCTGTATTTGGGAGTGACAATAAAATCGCAAAGTTGTTAAAAAATACGATTTTTTGGAGTTGACAGTTTTTCGGGACCAATAAAATGATGTTTTGTTGCTCGAATATCAATTCAGTTTGATTAACTTGACCAACTCAAAAAACAAGCAAAACAAAATATTCTTAGTATTTGTGTGTACTTTTGTAAATAGTGTGATGTTTTTCGATTTCTTGTTGTTTTCTATCTTTTTTGAATTTTTTAGGTTTCATATTTTTTCGTGTGACACGCGTGTCACAACCCGGCTTTCGGTCAATTTACCGAATCAGGACGGGTTTACCCTGCTTTTAGTAGATTGGTTATTTATGTCGGGTGCTTAAATAATCGCATGATTTTTAAAGCGCAAGACCCAAATACCATGATTGCCGAGGCTGGTCGTCCATTGTTGGAACAGCTTCGTGACACTTCTGGAGCTGGCGCTGAAATCTTCCAGCAGCGTTATATCCCGCTTTTGTACCGTTTAGCGCAGTATGTCCAAGATCTACCCTTAGAAAAAACTAGCCATAACGAGCCACGTGGTGCATTTCGATTCGGAGTTGTTTCTGCATTTTTGACGATGCGAATGTCAGCTGGTGTTTTGTTCTCAACATCTTTTGGCGGCGAGATGATGGGTAAATTAAATCCGCAATTTCGATTCGCAGCCTTTGCAGCTTCACTTGCAACCGTGCCGCTACTCATTCATCACAATATGCAAATTCGGATAGATGATGCAGATTGGTCATATCTGACTGGGGAGGCATTTCTTAGCAATAAGCTACAGGTCGCATCAGAAAAGGGTTGCTCAATTCTTTGGAAGTCACCGGTTAAACCGCCATCTGCCGCTCTAGGGGCACTATTGCTCAGCAAATTTTTCGATCACGGATTGTGGGCTGATTTCCACCCTGTAGTCATTGAGGAAATGTGTCAATCTATCAATCCTGCGGGTCTACAGCCAGCCGGTGAAACGCAATTATCCAAAATTGTGAGGATGGGCCATGAAAAGGCGCGCTCACTTGATGAGCATCAGCGAGCGCCTGGTTATGTGGCACCAAATAGCTCATCAACGATATCAGAGTCGATTTTGGCTGCTGTGAATATTCCTGTTCAAAGCGCCCCAATTTCTTCTCAGCCGACGGTATCAGTCCCTGTCAAAAATGAATCTGTCATCCAAGTTGATACAGACGCATTTCCGCCTGAGTTTCTTGAATGGGTTCAAGGTGTGATGAAAAATTCCGAAAAATTCGATTCATTAGCCTTTAATCCGAATGGAACGATTACTGCAAAAGCTGCTGCGCTCAC
>JAYWHF010000366.1:0-3281 GCA_043777855.1 Gammaproteobacteria bacterium
GTTTTTAAGCTGTTCATGCAAATAGTCGCCGATGACGGGCGGAACTAAAGCGTCATGTTTGTGTTGAATGATGAGGCTTGGGCAATTTACCTTTGGCAGATCTTTTCGGTTGTCGGAAAAAAAAGTGGCGCGTGCAAAAACCTTTGCCGCAAGCGGATCCGTCGAACAAAAACTATCGGATAACTCACCAGAAACTCCAGCAGACTCTCCAGCGACTACGGGTGCAAGATAATTCGCCCAGCCTAAGTAGTTTTGATCCATTAAAGAGAGTAAGTCCTCTAAATCTTGTTTTTCAAATCCACCCATGTAATCGGGGGGATTGTTTAAAAAGCAGGGGGTTGGGCCAATTAAAATCAATCGTGAAAACAATTCGGGGCGCGCGATGGAGGCGAGCAAGCCAACAGTCGCACTCACAGAATGCCCTACAAAAATAACGTCTTGCGTCAACTGGAGGGCGTCGCAAACATCAAGTAAGTCTTGTGCATAACCGCTCAGATTTGAATAGCGCGTTACATCAAACGCACCGATTTCAGATTGACCACTACCCACATAATCAAACAACACTTGGCGATGAGTGCTTTCAAAAGCAGGAGTGACGCGGCTCCACATGTGTTGATTACAACCAAAACCGTGTGCATAAAGGATAACGGGGCCGGTAACGCCGTGAACGTGAACATTGTTACGCGTAAGAATATTCATGGTTACACCTAAAACTCTTGAAATAAAGAGATAGTGGTCTTCAGTAATAGGCTAAGTGTAGGTGTTACATTACATAACACAAATATTGATCCTTCTTAACTCACATCAAACAGCAGCAAGATAAAAATCAGCAATTAAGGGCAACATACAACCTATTAATGTTTTGAAGAGATAAATACAGCGAAGAGAAATCACTTAGCACGAGAAAGCGGAATGGTGTTTTGGTAAAGCGCTAAACTCGCTACGATTGATTGAACTATAATTAATGCATCGAGTCTTCATTAAACGACCGACCAACTACATTAAACGACCAACCAACTGCGGATTTACAATGCGCCTAACTGGATGTAAAAATATCTTCATCGCGTTGCTACTATTGGCTTTTACCAGCCAATCGTTTGCTGCGTTGGTGATGCCGTGCCAGTTCGGATCGAAAGCGTCTCATTTCATGAATATGGATGACATGGCCGGAATGAATCATTCCAGTATGGCGGGTATGGATCATTCCACTATGGCGGGGATGGATCATTCAGAGATGGCCGGTGATATCAAAACCGATACAAGCCCCATGAATGATTGCTGTAAAACCGTTGGGCATTGCAGTTCAGGCGGTTGTTCGCTCGCACTTTTCGGTCATTCTTTCGCTGTATCGCTGCCTGCCAATCAGGCTGATCTGAATGTTTCCTTCACCAGCTTTATCCCTGAAAGTCTTATCTCCTCGCTTTACCGCCCACCCATTCTCCGTTAACACAGTACAGCTACGTCTCAAATTTGGCGTCTTTTTAATTCTTTAGTGTTGACGGGAGCCTTTGCGCCCCTCGTTATTTAGGTTTCACACCTCAGTCCCACTCCGGAGCATTTATGACTTTTCTACGCACATTTCGCTATTTTTTGGTTTTCTGTATTTTTCATGTATTAGGCTTTGCGAACATTGCATTCGCCGAAGTACGCGCTGCCGCACCCGCTATCGCACCATTAATCAAACCCATCGATAAACCCGCCGCCAGTGCGATTCACTTGGATATTTACAAAAGTAAAACCTGCATGTGTTGTGAGGAGTGGGTTACGAATCTTGAGTCCAAGGGTTTTCACGCCGTTGCTCACCACCCAACCGATCTTAATCAAGAAAAAGTAAAACGTGGCATTACACCGCGTTACCAATCTTGCCATACCGCCGTTTCAACGGATGGTTATGTTTTTGAAGGCCATATTCCTGCCTCTGTCATCAAGCGCTTTTTAACTGAGAAGCCGAAAGATGCGATTGGGCTTGCAGTTCCCGGCATGCCCATGGGCAGCCCCGGTATGGAAATGGGCAATCACTTTGACCCCTACGATGTACTGCTGCTAAAGGCAGATGGCTCAAGTAGCGTTTATGCCTCTATCACCCGTATTGATCAGCAACACTAGGGGCGCGTTATGAAAATTAGGCCATTTGATTCGACACTATTGCCCAACAAAACGATATCGCGCCGCCACTTTGTACTAGGCGCATCGTCAGTATTGGCATTAAGCGCTTTGCCTTTCCCAAAACAAACATGGGCAAGCGCATTACCAGCGGCTAACAACCCAACCATTCTGAGCGGCAATCAGTTTGACCTCCACATTGGCTACCAAAAAGTCAATTTCACCGGCACTGAACGTATTGCCACTACTGTCAACGGCATTCTGCCCGGGCCAATATTGCGCTGGAAAGAAGGCGAGCGGGTGACCTTGCGGGTGACGAATAATCTCAAAGAAGATGGCTCTATTCATTGGCACGGAATCATTTTGCCATCCACGATGGACGGTTCACCCGGCTTTGATTTTGCCGGAATTAAGCCCGGCGAAACCTATGAATATCAATTTGATGTAAAGCAAAACGGCACCTATTGGTACCACAGCCACTCCGGTTTTCAGGAGCAAACGGGGCTTTTAGGTTCCATCATTATTGAACCGAAAGACCCAGACCCTGTGGCTTATGACCGTGAGATGGTGGTGCTTTTGTCCGACTGGACTGACGAGGCACCCGAAAAGGTCTATGCCAAACTAAAAAAACGCAGCCACTACTACAACTTTCGCGAAAGAACGGTGGGCGATACTTGGAGCGATATAAAGACCAAGGGAATCGCCAAAACATGGAGCGAGCGCAAAATGTGGAACCAAATGCGCATGAACCAAACCGACATTTCCGATGTAACGGGTTATACCTATACCTATTTGATGAACGGCGTAACACCGGATCAGGGTTGGCTAGGGCTGTTTAAACCGGGCGAAAAACTTCGATTACGCATTATCAACGGTGCCGCCATGAGCATTTTTGATGTGCGTATTCCCGGCTTGAAAATGACTGTGGTTGCTGCCGATGGCCAAAATATTCAGCCCATCGTTGTGGACGAATTTCGCATTGCAGTCGCCGAAACCTACGACGTGATTGTGGAGCCAGAGGCAGGTCGCGCTTACACGCTGTTTGCACAAAGTAATGATCGAACCGGTTATGCGCGCGGTACTCTCACCAGCAATGCTGCACTACAGGCGGTGGTTCCTGCGATGGATCCCACCCCATTACTGGGTCATGGCGAGATGGGGATGGGAATGTCGGGCAT
>JAYWHF010000367.1:0-3277 GCA_043777855.1 Gammaproteobacteria bacterium
AATCCTTAGAATCATCATCCAGATAATTCACATCGATAAACTTTCCTTCGACAAAAATACTATCCGCTGAATTAACCCGCGCCCGCAACAGTGGCGCCACCGATGTCATATCTCTATCATCCTGATTTTCAGAAATATTTTTAGCGCCTGGTTTTTTAAGAAGTGTAATACGCGAATGCTCAACTGTTAAATTCGCAGGATGAGCGCGCTTTCCAATAAGCAAAACTGACTTGCCTTCTAGGTGACTGTCGCTTTCTTGGGTGTCTTCCGCATAGGTTCTTCCGGTTGCACTGTAGCCTGCATTAAAACTGAGAATAGCGTTATCTAGCTCTCCGCCCAGACTCAGACCGTATTGACTTTGTTGTTCGGTAATTCGGTTCAAGGGGGTTTTAAGTGCGTTATCTGTCCGCTCTGAAAGCGCCGACATCGAACCGAAAAACTTGTCCGCATAAACCGCTTGCGTGATAGTTAGCGCGATTATAACCACGAACAAAAGTTGTAGGGTTTTTGGGCTGCTCATCTAGAATCTCGTGTAGTGATCGCCGAGCTAAGCGGCGGCTTTTACGTCATATATCCCAGCTTAACTAATTGTTAAATACAACGCCGGCGAATTTTTCTTTACCAACAGCATCTACAGCCGCGAGAACATCATTGGTCATTGCTTTGCCAAAAGGAACGACGAGCAGCGCGTGATCACAATATCTTGCAAGAATTCTCGCTTCAGTCGAGTGCTGTACAGAAGGAGCATCAAGAACAATAAAACGATCGGGGTAACGGTCTTTTATTTCGCTGACAAACACCTGCATGCGATCAGAGTTAAATATTTCAGCGGCCGATTCACTCGCGCCTCCAGAAGGAATTACGCGCAACCTTTCTATTCCAGACGGGTAAATTATTCGCTCAATGGGAACCGAATAGTCAGTGAGGTATTGTGTGAGGCCAAGCCCAATTTTTGAAGTCAGATATTTTTCAGCGCTGGGATTGTAGGGATTGCAATCAACAAACAGTGCCGTCTTATGCTGGTCAAGCGCAAAAGTTGCTGCCAAATTAAAACTAAAATCATTGGATGGAATTGCTCTTGCAACCGAAGAAACTATAACGACCATATTATCCGTTTGGCTTCTTTTCAAGAGTTTAATGCGCACTTCGCGATAGGCGTTAAGCAACTCACGTTGTCGCATACCCGTAAAAATAACTTTCTTTTCATAAAACTCTTCCTGGGTCCATAAGACAGGCAGTGCCATATTCTTTATTTTGCCCAGGTTTCGATGCTCCTTGACGGCTTTTTTTACCAGCTCGTTGCTGGTTTCTACCAGCGAGTCAAAGTCATCGGCCAAAGGGGGGGTTTTGTCGTTGCCCATGAAATCTCGCCTTTTAAAAGTTCTTTAATTTTGCGTAATCTGCCAAAAAATCGATATACCCAAATAACAAATCATGGCCGCAAATGACATCCCAAAAATCAAGAGCGTATCTTTTCTTAACAACCGTTCGCCAATGGGGGAATTAAAGTGTGGGATGACGCCAATAAGCTCAATATCGGGTGGAAGCTGCTGCTGTAAAGTATTTGCCGATCGCAAATGTGGGTCCAACATGACATACATAACTAACAAGGCAATGGGCAACATTAACGCCAAAATAGGCCCCAAGATTGCAAAATGTATAAAATGAAGCCCCGACGGAATCAGCGGAAATGAAGCCGGCTCTTGAATGCGGTAAGTCACACCCTGGCCTTCGATATCCAAAGTCATCGATAGCCGAGCGGCCTCTTTACGTTGCAACATTTCTTCATAGGCTTTACGAATAACGTCATAGTCCCTCGTAAGCTCAGACAATTGTGCTTGATTTTCTGCAATACGTTTTTGCCGATCGCCTTCGCTGTTTTGCAAAGCCTTAAGCGATTCTATTCGCCGTTTTTGCGTACGCTGCTCCAACTCCGCTTCTGACAATTGTTTACGCAGCTCTTCAAATAGCGGATTTTGTGTTTTCCCCGAGTTACCATAACTGTCCCCAGAGGCGTGTAACTTATCAATGGATTTATTGAGCTCTGCTATTTGAGAGCGAAGGGAAATAATGTCCGGATAGCCCTCTTCATAAGTGAGCAAAAGTTGTTGCAGTTGTTCGGTGGCCGTTTGTCTTCGCGTTTTTAGATCATCAACAGCGCCTTTGGTATGGAGATACTCTCCCTCGCTACCAATTTGCTGTTTTATTGTGTCAATACGCGCCTGAACTTCATCCGTTGAAATTTTTAGTGTTTCAATTTCTTCGCGCAAACTGGATATGCGCGTCGCCACAGATAGTTCATTCCCATCAGTATTGTCTGACTTAAAATCTTTTAATTTTTCTTCTGCAGACTCCAATTGCTTTTTATACCTCTGCACTTGTGAATCTATAAAATTATAGGCGCCCACGCTTTCGTCACGCTTTTTTCGTGCCGTATCAGCTATGAACACATTGATGATGGCATTGAGGACTTCAAAAGACTGGTCTGGATTTTTAGCGGTATAACTCAACATAAAATGATTGTTATTGCGCTCCTTTTTAACAACAACACTTGCCTGAAGCTGCCGGATCACCTTAGCCTGATCCTGTTCACTCGTACTTTCGTTAATTAACCCAGCTTTTTTAGCGGCGGAAAGCATGATTTTTTTGGTATAGATAACTTCACTGGCTTGTTCTGATCTATCTATCTTCGTCACTTCCGCGGTGCCCTTTAATAAGGGCT
The DNA here is from genome assembly GCA_043777855.1 of Gammaproteobacteria bacterium. Taxonomy (GTDB): domain Bacteria; phylum Pseudomonadota; class Gammaproteobacteria; order Pseudomonadales; family Cellvibrionaceae; genus Cellvibrio. The sequence continues at coordinate 2,723 of JAYWHF010000367.1, forward strand.
CCAAGATATTCGTTTCATCCGCAAAAAGAACGGCGCTAGTGGTGTAGTGTTTTGGCCAGACCAAACCCACACTCAAGACAAAAAAAGACGTACCGAGAAACAGCAAAACACACCAAAAGCGAAACCGAATAAGCTCCGCTTTGAGCGCTACTAATATGTCTGTGAGATAACCGGTATCCATGAAGACTCTCTTGAATTGAAACTGCTAAAAAATAAATCTCGCCGCACACATGGATAGGGGCCAGATTATTTTTAGAATACCCGCTCAGGGACTGTCACTATATCTGAAGGCTGCAAAGCGTAGTTAGTGCTAACCTCACCGTCATTGAGCAGGCTATCCAACTTAATCGCGTAAACCTGCACAACGCCGTTGACCTTACGATAAAGCTTAGCTTTATTTGCCGATGCGAACTCATTGGGGCCGCCTGCTAACAACACTAAATCTAACACTGTCATGCCATCTCTGTAGGCTAGCGACTGGGGGCTCTTCACAGCGCCAGTTATGCGCACTCGGCGTTGAAAGTCAGAACTACTCGAGCTGCCAAGGATGATCGC
>JAYWHF010000368.1:0-3276 GCA_043777855.1 Gammaproteobacteria bacterium
ATCAGCTTCTGCATAACCTAACGCTTGCGCTTCTTTTAAAACCTCAGCAAAGGCACGACCTTTATCGCGCATTTCTGTAAGAATAAAGTTAGTAGTACCGTTGATAATACCTGCGAGCCACTCGATATTATTAGCCGCCAAGCCTTCACGAATAGATTTTATAATGGGAATGCCACCGGCTACCGCGGCTTCAAATGCAACTGTGACACCCTTGGCTGCAGCCGCCGCAAAAATTTCATCACCGCAATGCGCTATTAGCGCCTTATTCGCAGTAACAATGTGCTTGCCGTTGGCGATAGCGCTAAGCACCAACTCTTTCGCAACACTGGTGCCGCCGATCAATTCAACAACAATATCCACGTCAGGATTTTTCACAACATCAAAAATATCGCGCGTTACATTTAACTGAGACATATCACACTTGAGGTTATCGCGACGTGCTCCCACTTGTATAATCGAGATATCGCAACCTGAGCGCGCATCAATAATACTTTTGTTTCGCATAAGAATATTCACGGCGCCACTCGCAACCGTACCGAGACCGCAAATACCTATGTTAACCCGACGGATAGGTTTAACTGGATTCAAGTGAATTCCCCTAGAGATACAACTAATTTGAATTAAGACGATTGGCCATTACTAAAAACGACGGCCAAGATACTCAGGCAAAAGGGGGCTGTCAATCTGCCAACCCCGTTTGTGAAGCGAAGGTGTTGAAACTCAGAGAAACTAAAGAATACCTAGATCCTTTGCCAACTCAGCAGGCGGCAAATAGCCTGGTTTCATTTCCCCACTCGGCATCCAAATTGCGGGCGTTCCATTAACACCAAGCTTCCCACCCAACTCAAATTGGGCAGCAACAGGATTTTCACAGGTCGCATTGGGTACTGCTTGCTCTTCCTTCAACAAAGTAAGCGCTTTTTGTTGATCTTTAGAACACCACGCGGTGATAAGTTTATCGGCTGATGGGCTGGGAATTCCCGCGCGTGGATAGGCCAAGTAACGAACCTCTATACCTAGATCGGTATAGCCAGGCTTTTGTTGCCCTTGTTCGGTGTAAGTATTCATTTGGGCGTTAAGTTTGCGACAGTAGCCGCAATCAACATCCGTGAAAACATAAACAACCGCTTTCGTTTTGCCCTTCGCCTTAAATACGATGGCGTCTTTAGCTTTTATACTTGAGAGTAAGCTTTTACGCTCCGCAACCACCGCTGGGTCTTCAAATTTTGTAAAGCCGGATGCTTGCACGGTAAAGATTTCACCCGCGATAAATTTATCCCCCTCAGGCGTAACATAGAGCAACGGGCCGCCAACCACTTGCGCTTGATACAAACCGGCGATAGGTGAAGGACGCACTGAGCCAAATTTAATATCTGGGCGGGATTGTTGTAGACGGCTAATAATCGTCTCTTCAATTGACTTACGCTTTAACAAACTACTGCTATCGGCAGCGGGTTGTGCCTGCGCCGACGCTAAGCCTGCGGCAGAAAGTGTAAGGAGACCAACGACAGAGCAAAGGTATTTTTTTATCATAACGGTTCTCATAACGGTTCTCATAACAACTCCGAACAAAGTACTGATTAATTATCCACGGGGATGATGGGCAGCATGCTGCTGTTTCATTCGCGTGCGCGCAATATGTGTGTAAATTTGTGTTGTTGATAAATCACTGTGGCCCAATAACATCTGCACCACACGTAAATCGGCGCCATGATTTAGAAGATGGGTTGCAAATGCGTGCCTAAGTGTGTGCGGCGACAAAGGTTTTTCGATACCTGCCACGGCAGCCCAATGCTTAACGCGATGCCAGAAAGCTTGTCGAGTCATCGCTTGAGCACGAATACTCGGGAATACTATCTCATTTGGAAGACTATTCAGCAATTCTGGGCGCGCTTCACGAAAATATTGTGATAACCACATCGCCGCTTCTTCACCCATAGGAACCAGACGCTCTTTGCTTCCCTTACCCATGACGCGTATTACATTTTGCCGCAAATTAACCTGCGACATAGTAAGCCCCACCAGCTCCGTGACCCGCAAGCCACAGGCGTATAGAACTTCAAGCATTGTGCGATCCCTCAAACCAAGCGGATCACCCAACTCAGGAGCTGAGAGTAAGTTTTCTACTTCAAGTTCCGTGAGAGATTTCGGCAACGACCGAGGTAACTTTGGGCTCTTTACAATGACAACTGGGTTTTCAGCTACAGCGCCTTCACGCAATTGATAACGATAAAAACCACGTACACATGACAGAAACCGAGCCGTTGAGCGACTGGATAGCTTTCTCTGATGACGCACAGAAAGATATTCAAGCAGTATCTGTGCATCAACGTTCAACATACCAACATTTTCACTCGCTAACCACCGCGAAAAAAGAATCAAATCAGTTCGGTAAGACTCAAGCGAATTTTGACTTAGTCCTTTTTCCATCCATATAGCGTCCAAATAACGCGAGATCACTGCTTCGTCTTGCTCGGCCAACGGCGCTGTTAGCGGGGGTTGCTGGGCATTATCCATCAGAAGATTCCCAAAAATATTCCAACATACAACAAATCCCTAGAGATAAAAACAAAAAAGCCAGAATGGTCACCCACTCTGGCTTTTTCCTTCAAACGCTAAGACGTTTATTTAACCAACTTCTCTTTGATGCGAGCGGCCTTACCAGTAAGATCACGCAAATAGTAGAGCTTGGCTTGACGTACGTCGCCACGACGCTTCAAGGTAATGCTTTCAATTTGACGGCTATGTGTTTGAAAAGTACGTTCAACACCTACACCATGGGAAATTTTACGCACGGTGAATGCTGAATTAAGACCGCGAGTGCGTATGGCAATAACTATACCTTCGAAGGCCTGAGAACGAACACGTTCACCTTCTTTTACAATCACTTGTACTACTACGGTATCTCCCGGGGAAAACTCTGGGATATTGGTTTTCAGTTGTTCGCTTTCCAGCGCCTGAATAATTGCATTTGTCATTGATATTCTCCTAAGAGTCTATAGCTTCACAGCTAGAGTTTGTCGTTATCAAGGTCCCGACGATATTCCGTCAACAGCTTTTGCTGTTCCTCGGTTAAATTTATTGCAAGCAATAAATCAGGCCTTTTCAGCCGTGTTCGCCCTAGCGCTTGTTGTAAGCGCCAGCGCCGAATATGTTCGTGGTTTCCCGACATAAGTACCTCGGGAACCCTCATGCCTTCAAATTCTTCAGGCCTAGTGTAATGCGGACAGTCTAACAAGCCCGCTGCAAAAGAATCCTGTTCTGCCGACTGAGAAT
>JAYWHF010000369.1:0-3274 GCA_043777855.1 Gammaproteobacteria bacterium
ACAAGAAGTTAGATGACGCCGGTCGTGTACTTGCCAACGCCAAAAAAATCAACGCGAGTATTCCAGAGGTTTTAAATCTGTCGGGGCTCATAGCAGTAGAAAAAGGCGACTACAATTCGGCTGAAAAAGACTATTTAGCGGCAATATCTAACAAGAAGGATTACGCTAATGCTCACTACAATCTGGCACTTGTATACGATATTTTCTATCAAGACTTTACTCAAGCAATTACAGAATACGAGAAATATTTGGCACTGACTGGCAATTTAGATAAAGAAATTTTGAGCTGGGTTGCCGAATTAAAACTTAAGCAAAAGCGTAGGATTAATTGATGAAGACTATTTTTCTACTTTCATTGCTAGCAGTGTCTTGGGCTGTGATTGCAAAAGAAGAAAGTGTGGAAGTCGATGCAACACGCATCAAAGCGAATAAAGATTTACCTAAAGTTCTTTATGTGGTGCCTTGGAAGGATATGGAAAGTAACAAAAATGCCGACCAGAAAATTGTGCTTAATGATTTTTTTGGCGACCTTTATGAGCCAGTGTTAGTGTCAAATATCTCACGGTCGCACGAAATTACTACGAATTCTGATAAGCGAGAAAAGTGATTAAGGCCGATTGAAATCGCCTTAAATAAAAAAATTGGCAAACTCCAAAATTTTATTAACATAAACGCACAGTTTAAAAAATCACAAGCCTAGGTTTCACCAAGCCGGCTAAAAGGTATCTCAATAATAATACAACATCCTTGAGCGCTCACTTGATTAGTCATCGATAGGCGCCCGTTGTGCGCTTCAACAATTTGCCGACAGAGAACCAAACCTATTCCTGAGCCATGTTTTTTTGTGCTATAAAATGGCACAAATAAATTGTCTGGATTGCTAACACCAGCTCCCTCATCGCAAATAACTAGCTTAAAAAAAGGCTCCGCAATAGACCACTCAAGATTGATGGCTCCGTCTGGATTTATGTGTAACATTGATTCAACAGCATTCTTGAACAGATTAATTAGCACCTGCTCAAACTGAATCGGGTCAATAAACAAATCTATATCATTGGTTGAATTAATATAAATTTTTTGATTTTTAAATAGGCCGCAAATTTTTTCAACAAGATTGAGAATTGAAACCCTTTGTTTTTCTGGCTCAGGTAATTTTGCCAATTGCTTGTAACTTTCGATGAACTGGCTGAGCCCATTCGCTCGCTCCGTAATAATTGTTAAACCATCGATAATATCTTTAGTATTTTCGTAGCCATCCGTTTGGTTACTGGATTGTCGGCTAATCATGCGGCTTAGCGTTTGGCTAATAGATGCTATGGGCGATAACGAGTTATTAATTTCATGACTGATAACACGCACAAGGCTCTGCCACGCCTTTCTTTCTTCACTGCGTAACAGCGTGCTCACGTCAGTAATAAAAAGTAACTTGTGTTGCAGGCCAGATTCGCGAAATTCCTCCACGTGGACGTTAAAGCGTCCCTGCTGGTAACCCAAAGACAATTCAACAACTTGATGACGGCCACTTGAAAAAGATTGTGCAAAGGCCAGCTGTTTAACCAGCGCATCATTCGAATCAACTCTATCGAGCAACAATAATTTTTTCGCTGCAGGGTTAAGAAAACTGATTTTATTGTCTTCATTGAGTGCCACTATGGCCACATCAATATGTTCAATAACGGTATCTACCAACAGTTGGCTTTCTACAGACTCCAAGCGTTGCATGCTCAATCGCTGCGCCAATCCGTTAATCGACTTTACGAGTTCATCCAATGCGCCTTGGCTTTGATCGGAGCGCGCTCTTAGGCTGTAGTCTCCTTGTATCATAGCGTCTAATAAATTGCTTAGCCTTCGGAATTGATAAACCGAATTTTTCTGGATTTGATAATGGGTGTAAACAATGGTAATGCATCCTAGTATTGCCACCAAAGTAATCAGCGCAACAGAAATCTCAGCGAAGACCATAACCAGCAACAATAAACACAATAATGGAACCGAAGAGATAAGCGCAAGCCGGGTCAGTTGCGCTTCGAAGGGACGTCTTTTTTGCATAGTGTTTCCGCAGATTTACGTAGTGCCACCATCACTGGCCGACATATCAACTCAGTTAACCTAACCACCAAGTTAATCCTTTGCTTTCTCCAATCTCCGGTAAAAAGCGCTTCTGCTCAAGCCTAAAGATTTGGAAGCTTTTAGAGCATCACCACCAAAATAGGTTAATCGTTTATCAATTATTTCCGTTTCAATTTCATCAATGGGTCTTAAATCCTCGGCAGTTACACTTTCTTTTATTTTTTCGTGCTCTGGGATCGAAGATACATTGAGCCCAAGATCAGAAACTTGAATACTCGTTGTTTGACATAAAATTTGCGCGCGCTCCATGACGTGATTTAACTCCCGAACATTTCCCGGCCACGAATAAGCCTTAAGCACTGTTTCAGCAGCGGGACTTATCGCCAATGTGGGTTGTGAGTATTTCTTAGCAGCATTGACTAAAAACGACTTTGCAAGAGGAATGATATCGTTGATGCGGTATCGTAGCGGTGGAATTTCTATTTCGACGGTGTTAATTCGATACAATAAATCTTTGCGAAACTGGCCTTCACTCACGGCCACATTCAGATCTGAGTTTGTCGCGGTTATCAAACGAAAGTTCACGGTTTGAGTCTTGCTCGACCCTACTTTTTCAAACTGGCTTTCTTCTAAAACACGCAATAATTTCCCCTGCTGCGAATAGGGAGTGTTGGCAATTTCATCAAGGAACAGCGTGCCTTCATCGGCCAACTCAAATCGACCAATTCTACTTAGCTTTGCGTCGGTAAAAGCGCCTTTAACATGACCAAACATTTCACTTTCAAAAAGTGATTCAGTCACCGCACCCATATTGACCGAAATAAGTGCTGAGTTTTTGCGGGCTGAAAGGCTGTGTAAATAGCGCGCAAACATACTTTTTCCCGTTCCATTTTCGCCCGTGAGCAGCACATTTGCATCACTTTTCGCTACTTGTTTTATGGTATTCAGTACTTGGCAAATTGCTACAGACTCAGCAATAAGCTCGTGACTCGGACTAACCTCTTCACGCAACAACTGATTTTGTTGCGATAGTCTTTGCGAATATTTTTGAACTTTAGCTAAGTGTATTTGATTTTTAATAATGGTCAGAAGTCGATCATTCTCCCAGGGCTTTTGGATAAAATCATTAGCGCCATTTTTCATGGTGTTAACCGCAACCTCGATAGTCCCCCATCCGGTCATAACCACTATGGGCACTAACTCA
>JAYWHF010000370.1:0-9133 GCA_043777855.1 Gammaproteobacteria bacterium
GGATTCGAATCGTCAGTTCTATACTGAGGTAGAACGATTTGACAAGAAAGTATTTAAAAATTTATCGACTGCAAATACAAAGATGAAAACAGCGGAACAGAATTTGTTGGCCAAAAATCAATCATATCGTAATAAATTAACGGAGTCTTTGCTGCATCCTTTATGCGCCGATAAAAAAATATGTGCTGTAGCAGAGGTGTGTGCACCTCTGATCGGCTGTTCTTGTCCAGGAGGGGTGAAAATAACGGTTCCTGGCACCGGTCAGTTATGTGCGTTTGCTAAAAGTCTCTCTGATGCTGTAAATGTTGCGGAGCGGGAAGTTATTGCATCGAATGATAATTTGAGAACCTCTACTGCCGATGCTCAACAGGAGTTTTCTAAAGCCACTGTTTCTGCGCAAAAAATCAATGAAAGTCTTATTGATTTTGCGCAGGTTTTTGGCGGCAACGTATCCCCTATTCAAAGTTATCTTAGATTTTGGCGTGATGATATTGATACTGCGATGAGTGCTTACGTGACTGCCGCTAGTCTGACGATGCTAAATTCTATGAAGCCCCAAATTAATTTTGGTGCGGATGGGCAGCCGGTTGGTGAATTCGATCCCCTGAAAGCTTGGTTCGACTGCTATCACATGAGAATAATTGGTTTACCAAGTCCCATTTCTGGCTGCGAATTTAAAACCAATGTGCAGGCTCTTAAAGAAAGCATTGACAAAGTGTTGTTGCTCTCTCAACAGGCAACCTCTGTTGGTAGCTCTATCGGAATTCCGGGGCCACTGGAGTTAAAAAAATTACAGGAAGAGTATATCCAGCAACTAGAACAGAAACTGAAAGATAAAGTAGCTGAAAAAATAGAGGCAATATTGCCGGAAGATTTTAAATTGATATTGGCCTTGTTCAAAGCGGATGCTAACGATGCTTGGCTGAATACATACTTCAGTAAGGCGGAATCCGCCCTTTCTGTTAAGGGCCTAGTCATGATTCCGGATATGGCCACACGGGTTAAAGCTGATATGTATGTTGTTGGTGGCCTATTCGATGCCCAACAATTTGCCGCCGCTTACAACGCCGTTGTTCTTGCCAAGTTGGCTTTATTAGATAAAGTGGCGTTTGACCAATTAGCGCAAGCGGCCGGCTCAACTGACTATAGCAATAATTTTACATATGGCGACAATTTGGTGGCTCAAGCTTTCGCAAGCATAGATGGAAATCACCAGTGGATGTCGGTGCCACCTCCTTATCCGAACTCCTTCAATATTTATCGTCCTGTTGAATATACCTATTCCTCTGCCGTTTGTAAGTCTGTGGCATGTGTTATCGATACGGGGTTCGTACCTTGGAAAGGCGATATGCGGGATAAGCTATTTAGAAAGTTGTTTAAAGGCCCTATGTCGCCGGGCATTGACTCGCCTCAGGTAATTGGTAAGTCTGTTATTACTTCGGGTTATCCTTATCAGCCCTGTTCGGCGAATCCATTTCCTAGTGATATCAATGATAAAAGCTGCTTGCTCGCCTGGTTGGTGCCGGTCTTGTCTATCTTGCTTAATTAATAATTACTATTTTGGAATGGAGGGATTGAGAAATGTTTTTTACACACAGTATTTACTTTTTGCCTAGGGCGCTGATGAATAAAATTATTCTGATACTTATAATTGTCTTAGGTCTGCCGGGTTGTAAAGACCCAGTTAAGGAAATAGAGAATGTGATTGAAGAGGATGATATTCGTACCGATAAAAAAATTACCAGCCAGTCAGCTCATTATACGTCAGATAATATTGGAATAGAGATAGATATTGATCACCGTAAATCTATCGCGCACAGCAGTATTAAAGCTAAAGAGGAATATTTACAATTTTCTATTCGTTTAATTGGCAGTGCTGGCGAAAAAAATAATTTCACGTCGTGGCAAACGATTGAGGTATCAAAAAGTGTAGGGGATTCGTTACAGCTTTATGTTAACGATAGTGCTAAGAGGTTGGTGCCTAAGCCGTGCGAAGGTATTATTAATCTCAGCATATTTAATGATGATATATGTGGATATAATTATTCCTTTGATCCAGAGAACATTACCTATGAGCCATTACACGTAAAGGTAAATTTTACTCGGGGAAATGGTGAAATATTATCTGCTGTATTTGATGTTCCTGCTCCTCTTCAGTTAATAGAACCACGCATACCTTTTCCGCCTATAGCTTATACCGATACGACACTTTTGAGCTGGCAATCAGAATTGCCTGTGGGTCTTAAGTCTACTAGTTGGTTCTGTGGCGCGTTATCCAAAACAGTTGAGGCTGGAGCACAAGATACTGACTACATTATATCTAGCGATTCGTTTCTGTCAGAATCAAGCTGTAGTCCTACTAAATTGGCAATGTCTTTAGTTGTATTTAAGGAGTGGGACGAGTTACAAGGTAGCACTTTTAAATCAGTAAATATTTCTTGGTACGACACCCTACGCATCTTGTTATTTGGTGAATACCGGGAAGGGGTTATTTATTGATCAGGCCAACGAATATTTAATTTATTATGCGACGGCACTACGCCGTCACAGTTCTTTATCAGCTCCCATTTTTAGGTAAAAGTGTTATGACCGCTTCAAAGATTGTTGATCAAAAAAATACTGACTCAAAAAATTCCAGTCAAAAAGGTTTGACGGCGGCGACTCGTCGGATGGCGAGGCATTATGCAATGCAGGCTCTGTATCAATGGAAAATGGCTGGCGCTAGCTTGAATATTATCGAAGCCGAGTTTCGGGTTGATAATGACATGACCAATGTTGACGTGGATTATTTTCACGATATTTTGCACGGTGTGCCACAACACCTCAGTGATCTTGAAGAATCTTTCCGGCCTTTTTTGGTTGAACGTGCATTGCATGAGTTGGATCCCATCACTCAAGCGCTGCTGCGCATGTCTGCCTACGAATTAAAATATCGCATTGATGTTCCTTATAAAGTTGTTATCAACGAGGCGGTGGCGCTCGCTAAAAAATTTGGTGCAGAGGACAGCCACAAGTTTATTAATGGCGTTCTGGATAAAACAGCATCTGTGGTCAGGGCCGCCGAAGTTAGCGTTAATCGAAGCAATCAATAAATGAAGCAATCAATAAATGAAGTAACCAATAACCGAAGCAATCAATAATCTAAGCAATCGTTAATCACGTGTAATCTCTCTTCTCATGAATGAATTTCAGATTATTAAACAGTTTTTTCAGCGTGAATCTACAGAGCTATTGGTAGATGAGGCGATAGTAGATGCAGCGATAGTAGATGCAGAGACACCGTCTTCAGGCGTTCTTCTGGGCATTGGCGATGACTGCGCGTTACTTCAAGTTCCCGTCGCAAAACTGCTAGCGGTTTCAGTTGATACCTTAGTTGCTGATGTGCATTTTCCTGCGAACGCTGCTGCAGACGATATTGCTGAGCGCGCGCTCCGCGTTAACTTAAGTGATTTGGCCGCTATGGGTGCGGAGCCCTTGTGGTTTACGCTCGCGCTAACGCTGCCTAAAAATTCTGAATATTGCTCTGAGCATTGGTTGCGTTTATTTAGTCGTGGTTTATTTCGCGTTGCTAATGAGTTTAATATTTCCTTAGTGGGTGGCGATACAACGTCCGGCCCTTTAAGTGTAACCATACAAGTGATGGGAGCTGTTGTAAGTGCTGATGCAATGCGGCGTGATGGCGCAAGTGTCGGTGATTTTGTGTGCGTTACCCATTTTATGGGTGATGGCGCGGCGGCCTTGGCGATGATTCAAGAAAAGCTAAGAGTTAATCAAGCACAGCAGGATTATCTATACCATCGGTTTTATCGCCCAACGCCGCGCTTAGAAGAGTCGCAATTGTTGCGAGCAATTGCCAGTGCCGCTATCGATGTTTCCGATGGCCTAGTCGCAGATTTAGCGCACATCTGCGTGGCGAGTGATTTAGGCGCCGTAATAGACGTAGAAAATTTACCGTTATCGCCCACGCTCATCGCGGTTACTGATTCAAGTCAAGCGCGCGTTTGGGCGTTGAGTGGTGGTGATGATTATGAGCTATGTTTTACATTGCCGCCCGAAAAAATGCCAGAACTCGCCATGCTAATTGCTCAAGGCAGATTGCAGGCGACAGTAATCGGCGAGATGGTTGCGGGCTCACATGTTGTTTGTGAGTTAAACGGTGAGCCGTTTGACCTAGCGAATCAGGGCTACCAACATTTTTAAATGGCGTGATTCATTTCTACATAGCGTAGCTCGTTTTTACATAGAGTTACTAGCAGGGCACAAATAAAGAATACTCTTCACTTTAAAACCGTATGAGGCATGGATGCCGAGTCGAGCCTACACGGAAGTATTTACGGCGCGTTTTAACGTGAAGAGTATTCTTTACAAATGACCAGTTAGTATTTAGTCACCGATTTCATTTTGCCTTGGGATATAAGAATTGGTTAAACCAACCTTCAAAGAATTGCTGGTCAATTCAAATCATTTTTTTGCTTTCGGTTTTGGTAGTGGTTTAGCGCCGAAAGCACCAGGAACTTTTGGGACGCTGGCCGCGGTTCCTATTTATTGGTTGTTGCAAGATTTGACGTGGCCGCTATACCTTAGCTGGCTGGTTGTGACCTTTGCATTAGGCGTTTATTGGTGTGGCCGCTCTGCAAAACTATTGGGCGTACATGATCATGGCGGTATAGTGTGGGATGAGTTTGTGGGTCTGTGGATTACTCTATTTCTAGCACCCAAGAGTTGGTTGTTCGTGGCGTTAGGTTTTGCGCTGTTCCGCTTCTTTGATGTGCTGAAGCCGTGGCCAATTGGCTGGTTAGATCGCAACGTTGAAGGTGGTTTCGGTATTATGATTGATGATGTGCTGGCGGGTATTTATGCGTTCGTCTGCTTACAAACTTTTATTTATTTTTATTCAGGTTAAGCGTTGATGAAAAACGGAATTTTGTTTTGCATATGTTTACTGGCGGCGCATTCTAGTGCGCTTGAAGTCGAAGCGAAAATGCTTGCTCAAGGCAGCGCAGTTATACAAATTGACGGAAAGCAGCGAATGTTGCGCGAAGGTTCAGTGAGTCCCGAGGGTGTTCTCTTGGTGTCTGCGGACGGTAAGCAAGCCATTGTTGAAATAGCGGGGAAACGAAAAGTTCTGGGGATGTCGCGGCAAATTTCCACGCAGTTTCGTAAGGCCGATAAAATAGAAATTCGCCTCGCTAGCGGCCGGGGTGGGCATTATTTCACCAAAGGCTTGATCAATGGTATGCCCGTCGATTTTTTTGTTGATACAGGTGCGACTCAAGTGGCAATGAATTATCACGAGGCAGAGCGATTGGGTATTGATTATCGCGGCGGCACGCCAATCACTGTCGATACCGCAAACGGTTCAGCTAAGGCGTTCATGGTTACCTTGCAAAGTGTTTCGGTTGGAAACATTGTGGTGCATCAAGTGATCGCCAATGTAAGTACAACAAGTTCACCGTCGGTGATTTTGTTGGGCAACAGCTACTTGAGTAAAGTGGATCTGAAGATTGATCACGGCGTTTTAGTTCTGGCAGAAAAATAGCCCTGCTTTTTCGATAAACGATATAAATATTATTGAGGACATTGCGTGACAATTCGTTTTATTGAATCTTGCAAGTTGCCAACACCGTTTGGAATGTTTGTCATGTATGGCTTTGCCGATGATGAAACGGACAAAGAACACGTGGTGCTCACCATGGGGGACATTCGCGGGGACGAGCCCTTGTTGGCACGCGTACACTCAGAGTGTTTAACTGGCGATGCATTATTCAGTGTGCGTTGTGATTGTGGCCCCCAGTTGCAAGCCGCTATGCATAAGATTGGTGTGATTGGGCGTGGCGTTATTTTTTATTTGCGCCAAGAAGGGCGTGGAATTGGTCTGATTAATAAAATTCGCGCTTACTCTTTGCAAGACTGTGGTGCTGACACCGTTGAAGCTAATGAACAACTTGGGTTTGGCGCCGACATGCGCGATTACACGATTCTTAAGCCCATGCTTCAACACTTAAATATTAGATCATTGAAATTGCTCACCAATAACCCAAAAAAAGTGAAGGCCTTGCAAGACATGGGAATCAATGTGGTAGAACGTCTACCGCATCAAACGGGCCGCAACCCGCACAACGCAAAATATTTGGAAACCAAGGCCGGTAAGCTCGGGCATTTGTTTAATAGCGCAGACGAAGAAAAATAAATTTTAAATTTTTGGAAGAGAACGTTATGGCCACACGAATAGCAATCGCCGGTGCTGCTGGGCGCATGGGTAAGGCGTTAATTGAAGCGGCTGTTAAACACCCGTCGGCTAAACTGTCGGCAGCGATAGTTCGCCCTGGCAGTAGCCTCTTAGGTGTAGATGTGGGGGAGTTTGGCGGTGTCGGAAAGTTAACAATAAAAATCGTTGCTAGCGTTTCGGAAGTCATGAATGATTTTGATGTGTTGATTGACTTTAGTACGCCCAGCGCGACACTCGCGAATGTAAAAGTATGCGCGGCGGGTGGTAAGCCGATGGTGATTGGCACGACTGGTTTTAGCGATCTGGAAAAATCCGAATTACTGTCGTATCAGGCACGCATCCCGCTATTGTTGTCAGCCAATTTTTCTACGGGTGTAAATCTATGTTTTAAACTGCTGGACATTGCTGCGAGTGTCTTAGGCGATGAATATGATATTGAAGTTTACGAGGCGCATCATCGTCATAAAATTGATTCGCCATCGGGCACGGCAGTGCGTATGGGGGAAGTTTTGGCGGGCGCGCTGAACCGCGATTTGAAACAGGTTGCCGTTTATGGGCGTGAAGGGCAGGTAGGCGCTCGCGCTCGAGATACCATTGGCTTTGCCACTGTGCGCGGCGGGGACGTAGTGGGTGACCATACGGTAATGTTCATGGCTGATGGTGAGCGGGTAGAAATTACGCATAAAGCTTCAAGCCGTTTGGCTTTCGCCAATGGTGCCGTGCGCGCTGCAATTTGGTTGCAAGAGCAAAAGCCGGGCCTGTTTGATATGCAGGATGTGTTGGGCTTAAAGTAACTTTTTGTACTTATCTTTATCAGGAAAATAAAATGCCGGGCTCTAGTTTATTTTTATTGATTGATGATATTGCCGCCGTACTGGATGATGTGGCGGCGATGACTAAAGTCGCCGCAAAACAAACCGCTGGCGTTCTAGGTGATGATCTTGCGCTCAATGCGCAGCAAGTTTCTGGTGTTCAAGCTGATCGCGAATTACCTGTGGTTTGGGCGGTCGCCAAAGGTTCGCTTATTAACAAGGCAATTCTTGTTCCCGCCGCCTTACTCATTAGTGCATTTGTTCCTTGGTTAATTACGCCGTTACTGATGCTAGGCGGCGCCTATCTTTGTTACGAGGGTGTTGAAAAGCTTGCACACAAATACTTACACAGTGAAGCCGAGCAGCAAGCACATCTGAAAGAATTAGCAGCAGCTGTTGCCAGCCCTGAAATTGATATGGTCGCCTTTGAGAAGGAAAAAATACAAGGCGCTATTCGTACAGATTTCGTTCTTTCTGCAGAAATCATCGTTATTACCCTTGGTGCTGTTGCTAAAGCCGAGTTCATTACACAAGTAGCGGCCGTTACAAGTATTGCGATCATTATGACTGTTGGTGTTTACGGCCTTGTAGCGCTTATTGTTAAGCTCGACGACATGGGGTTACATTTGTTGCGTCGTCAAGGGAAGCGTGTTTTTTTAAATTTTCAGCACGCGTTGGGCAAAGCCCTGTTGTTGACGGCTCCGCTCCTGATGAAATCGCTTGCGGTGCTCGGCACTATTGCTATGTTTTTGGTTGGCGGGGGAATACTGGCTCATGGCTTGCCGTTCGTGCATGGGTTGATGCACCTTGTAGAACCCTTTGGCGGGTTGACAGCGGGTATTTTTAGTGCGGTTTTCAACATTCTATTGGGTGTTTTATCGGGCGCACTCGTGCTTGGTCTCGTTACGCTTATCACAAAGCTTGTCGCAAGGCGGGTCGCCAAGAAATAGTCATTGTTGAGGTCGTGGTGTGATGCGATCCCATCGAGCTTATTAATCTTCTGTGTAAGGATTTTCCAATAGACACCTTTGCTTCACTCCCGTAGAATTCACGGCCAGATTCAGGTGGGTGTTTGCCCTCACCGATCTCCAGTGGTTTTGAATATTAAATGCTAAATACAAAATATAAGAAGCGAGGTGAGATATGCATTTCATCTCGCTTTTTTACACCCAAAGCCCCCGTGCTTAGGGTGGGCGATTAGGCCTTCACTCTAGCCCTTTCTCATTTCACTGTACGCGCCCGCTGTTAGTGGTGCGACCGTGTTTCTGAGCCTGAAGAAAGTGCTTGGCCAATCAACATGAGTTAAGTTGCATACTGGTTTTAGGTTGCTGCTTAGCTGCTAGATTGCAGATTAGGTTTTAGGTTACAGATTAGTAGTTAGGTTACAGATTAGTAGTTAGGTTAGTAGTTACTTTTAGTCAGGAGGTTGACTTGAAATACCCCGCCATAAAGAAGCGACCCGCGCTACTGGTGCTTGAAGACGGTAATATATTTCGTGGTAGTGCCATCGGAGCTATTGGCTCTTCCGTTGGTGAAGTAGTGTTTAATACGGCGATAACCGGTTATCAAGAAATTCTCACAGATCCCTCCTACGCGCAGCAAATTGTTACCCTCACTTATCCCCACATAGGTAATACCGGAACCAACTCTGAAGATGCGGAGTGCGATCGCGTATGGGCGTCTGGGTTGGTCATTCGCGATCTACCCTTGTTAGCGAGTAGTTTTCGCAACGAGCAGAGCTTGGCGGATTATCTGCTTGCGCGAAACATTGTTGGAATTGCGGATATCGATACTCGTCGTTTAACCCGGATTCTGCGTGACAAAGGCGCCCAGAACGGTTGCATAGTCGCAACTAATTCAGCGTTTACTGAAGCGGATGAGGTGGCGGCATTGAGCGCGGCCAAAGCCTTTGGTGGTTTGAAAGGGTTGGATCTGGCGAAGGAGGTTAGCACCAAAGAGGCGTATAGCTGGAGCGAAGGCACGTGGATCTTGGGGCAGGGGCATAGTGTTTCGAACACGAGCAAGAAGTTTAAAGTGGTCGCCTACGATTATGGTGTTAAACGCAATATCTTGCGCATGCTGGTTGACCGCG
>JAYWHF010000371.1:0-3268 GCA_043777855.1 Gammaproteobacteria bacterium
GACTTACCGCCGGGCAAGGAATCGTGAAACCCGTGGCACTGATAGCCTGATGTTGCTTCCATGAATACTCCACGTTGTTTAAGGTTTTAGCGCGCCATCATCGCATAAAAACTACATTGTTTTTAGAGGTGCATAGTATTTAGAGGTGCATCGTTTTTAGTGGCGCATGGTTTTTAGAGGCGCATAAAAAACTCACCACTCTCTTCGTGCCTGTACAGCCACCGCTGAACTCCTTCCGCCGCCGTAAAAAAGACGGCTCACTCGGTACGACAGCCAACAGAGCGAATAGGAAATTGCGCCTAAGATTAATTGTTGTTTTTCGCGGGGCACATGTTTAATTTGTGTGCAATTTAATGACTCTAGGAGTGAACTACTTATGTTACATAACTTAAAAGATATAGAAGCCTTAGCTATTCATTCCACTGACGGTAATATTGGGCAAACGAAGGATTTCTATTTTGATGACAAAAAATGGGTGATTCGTTACTTGGTGGTTGAAACTGGCTCATGGTTTTCAAGTAAAAAAGTATTGCTCTCCCCCATGTCAATAAGGCGTTTAAATTTCATGGAAAACGCACTTGAAACCAGCATAACGCGGGAACAGGTTAGACATAGCCCCGACATTGACACTCACAAACCCGTCTCTCGGCAATTTGAAGTGAATTATTTAGGTTATTACGGGTATCCATTTTACTGGGGAGGTCGCAGCCTGTGGGGTACGTACACGAGCCCTTACGCGATTAATCCGGGAAACCAGCGTGATGTGCCTGATATTTTTGCCGACGACGATGCTATGCGATACCGCGACCAAGACCACCATTTACGCAGTAGCAGTGAAGTCATCGGTTACCCCATTGCGGCAAAGGATGGTGAGATCGGACATTTGCAGGGCATGTTAATTGACCCGGACACGCTGGCAATTCGCTATTTAATTATCAACACCAGCAATTGGTGGCTGGGCAATCTCGTACTTATAGCACCGCAATGGATTGATGATGTGAGCTGGGTTAATACAAAAATTTACGTTGGCATGACCCAAAAGCAAATAAAGGGCGCCCCACTCTTTGATCCAAGCGTACCCTTTACGCGCCAAAGAGAAGACGATATCCATCAACATTACGGCCGCAAAGGCTATTGGGAAAGGGATTAAGGCGAAGCGTAAAGTGCTTCCCGACCACTACGACATTCACCTAGTGGCCGGGAAGATGAACAACAAACCAGGATCCTGATGCTTAAAACCATTCTGAACTGAGTGGCCGTGTCGACTCGGTGCGATGTCGAACAGACTGAAGATAACCTGATTGCTATAAAGATTTACATTCGCTGCGACTCCTCTTTCATGCCAAACGATATGCCTGAAGATCACCTCGCCCTACAAGCACCTTTGCTCTTACCCGCGCCCTTGCCGCTTAATAAGGTGGTTGGTGAAGCGCAAGATCCAGAAAAACTAGTGCGCGCGCCGAGCAAAACGCTGAATGCTAAGTGGATCAAAATTTGCCTAGTCAGCCTAGCCGTCTTATCTGCAATAGTTTTTTTGCGCGCAACGTTATTTTGGGTACGCCGGTTGACGCCTATGCCGCCGTAAAAGGTGAGCTGCGCCAAACTGTGGTGGCGAGTGGCCGCGTAATTTGGCCACAACGCGTGGCAATTGCCGCTGAGGTCACCGGCCGCGTGAGTGCAATTCCGGTTCTCGAAGGTCAGCAAGTGTCTGAAGGTCAGCTGCTCATTCAGCTGGAAGATAATGATGAGCGGGCCAATGTCGTTTTAGCCTTGGCTGCGGAAGCTCAAGCAGATGCTAAAGTCAGGCAGCAGCGCGAAGTGGACTTACCCACAGCACGCGAAATACTTAATCAGGCACATTCCGATGCAGAACAACTCCGCAAGCAACTTGTACGTATACGCCAACTCAACCAACAGCAATTTGTCAGCGACGCTGAGCGTGAAACGGCAACACGTAATCTAGAGATCGCCGACAGCAAATTAGCGTCCGCCAAGCTCCAAGTAAAAACCAACCAAGTCGGCGGAAGCCAAGTAGCGCTTGCAGAAACAACCTTAGCTCAAGCACGCGCGAGCTTAGAACTTGCAAAAGTTAAGCTGGAACAAGATGCCGTTCGCGCGCCGGCGGATGGCACACTCATTAGCCGCGCGGTTGAGCAAGGCGATATTGTTCAAGCGGGCAAGCCATTGATGGTACTTGCCGCTCAAGGGGAGACTCAACTTGAGGTTCAAATCGATGAAAAAAATCTGGCTAAACTCGCCATTGGCCAAGTCGCCCTAGGTTCAGCGGATGCTTTTTCTGATCAACGTTTTACGGCTGAAATAATTTATATTAATCCGGGGATAGATTCTTCGCGCGGTTCGGTAGAAATAAAACTGCGCGTGAAAAATCCCCCTGTGTATTTACGGCAAGACATGACCGTTTCTGTGGATATTGAAACCGCAAAACGCTTTGATACGCTCGTAATTCCTGCCGCCGCGTTGCGCGACGCTTCGAGCGATGCACCTTGGGTGCTAGTCGTTCGACAAAATCATACCCAGCGTCAACCGGTAAAAGTCGGTTTGCGCGGTGATGACAACCTTGAAATTCTAAGTGGTATCGCCGCCGGTGAAGCCGTTATTCTCCCAAGCTTGGGCTTGATTAAAGCGGGCCAACATGTGCGGGTTACTCTGGCCAAACCACTATGAACCCACGATTTCCCTTTGAATGGATTTTAGCCGTTCGCTTTATGCGTCAGGCACGCATGCAAACACTGCTCATCGTGTCCGGCGTTGCCCTTGGTGTATCTGTGATTGTTTTTATTTCGGCATTGATTAGCGGCCTGCAAACCAATCTCTTTCGGCGCACCTTAGATTCTCAAGCTCAAATTGTGGTGATGCCACCTAAAGAAGTGGCGCGCCCGCTGCGCAAGTCAGATAAAAATCTATCGGCAACGCTTATCCAACCCAGAGCACAACGTTTGCAATCTGTCGATCAATGGCAGAAGGTACGTAACCAGATTGAGCAGCTGGAGGGTGTCATTGTTGTCGCCCCTGTAGTCTCTGGTTCGGCGTTAATTTTACGTGGTGATGCTAGCAAAGCCGTAAGCCTCACCGGAATCGAGCCAGAAAGTTATCTACGTTTGATTGCACTCAACAGCAAAATTGTAGCGGGCACCGTTAAACTCACAGCTACCGATATAGTCGTCGGCACTGAGCTGGCGAAAGATTTGGGTGTGTGGACGGGCGATAAACTTAATCTGCAAACGGCTTCAGGCGGAGCCGCGACCTT
>JAYWHF010000372.1:0-3267 GCA_043777855.1 Gammaproteobacteria bacterium
CAATGGCTACGGCTATATATCCAATCTTTACATCCTGTCTTGCTTCGCCAGTGGGCTTCATCACCTGCTGGTGATCGGTGCCATTTCTGGTTGGAGTACATTTTTCTCTAACTTTTATTTGGAGCACTTCAATGACTAATCGCAATCAATCCTTTCCATATTGCACTACTTTCGATCTGAATGTACCGGCCACATTTTCAATCGCTGGCTTTTCAGATTCTCATAATCCGCATGTCCCAAAAAGAGATGAGAATTATGTATTTCGTCGTGAAACTCTCAGAGATATTCTAAGTTTTCTCAACGAACCGGATGGTGACGGTTTGTATTTTGCCGGCCACTATGGCGCAGGGAAAACAACATTGCCATATCAGGTTGCCGCTAGGCTTCACTGGCCAGTTCAATTCTTTACAGCGCACAGCCGTATGGAGTTCGATGACTTGGTTGGTACCTGGAAACTTGTTAATGGCACCATGCAGTTTTTACATGGGCCCCTTGCCATGGCGATGCGTGAAGGTCATCTCTTCATTTTGAATGAGATTGATCGAGCCGATCCTGGGCAGCTTGCAGGCTTACATGACGTTCTCGAAGGACACCCATTGGTGATTGCAACTAACGGTGGAGAAGTAATTCATGCTCATGATGATTTTCGATTTCTGGCAAATGGAAATAGCTTAGGGTCTGGCGACAGTACTGGGTTATATCAAGGCGTAAACCAATTGGATATCGCCTTTATGGATCGTTTCAGATTGGTTGTAGTTGATTATCCATCTGAAGAAATAGAATTGAAAATTTTGGAAAAAAAGGCGCCTGACCTACCAGTAGAGCTTCGTGAAAAAATGGTTCGCACCGCGAATCAAATTCGAAAGTTGTACATTGGGGGGCCAGAAATAGCCACACCATTAACGATAACAATGTCTACACGCGCGTTATGCCGCTGGGCAAAGCAAGCCCTGGTGTATCGAAATGCTCCAACGAGTGGTCTTGCGTATGCACTGAATCTAGCGTTGCTTTCTAAAGCAGAACCAGAGCAACGTATTGCAATTGAACAAATTGCTAAAGACATTTTTGGTGCGAACTGGCAATGGGGAGAAGCGGCATGAATGATGAAATAATTGTTTTTCATTCAAGTCGATACCTTCCAGATCAAGATAGAACAACGGAAGCGTATTGGGCTATTAACACAGTTCCAACAGCCAATGGTTTTCAAATGTGGTTTGGCCGAGACACTGGCTTTCAACTGAGAGATAGTGGTTTTCTTTCCGCTACAACTTCGGTTGACGAACATATTCTTGACTGGACTGGTAAGAACTTCCTTAGGCGCCCTGATATGAGATTAGATGTGGATAAAAGTGAGGTAATACTCATTTCAACTTCACCTGATCGAGTAGAAAGCACTGAACTTCCGGCTGGAATTTGGTTTCGAATTTCTCCCGATATCACTCTGCAAGATGTACAACATTTTTTGACAGAAACGGCAAACTCGCTGGCAGAAATCTATGAGTCAGAGGCTATACGACTTGTAGATCTTCCCGTGTATAAACACCTGTTCAAAGGCCAAAACTGTGGCGCAGATATTAGTGAAGGGCCTCTTGCTCTTCTCCTCTTATTCGCGCTTCGTCTTCATTTCAACGAAAAATGTCTTCGTGAAAATGGTGAAGAAAATGCAGTACAAGTGGTTGATGATGACAACACAATTTTGCCTGATCGATTCGATCAATTAGGTGAATATTTGAGTGAGACGTTTGAGGCGTTCTGTATTTTTCATGGCTGGATAAAAAAAGGGGATGTCCTGAAGTATGGGCAAAACCTTTTATTAGACACAGCTAAGAAAATGAATATGGAGAGCCACACTAGTGCTCAAGGTATCAAATCAATTGCAATCGCGATGGGTTGTTTGCCGGGGTATGTCGATTTGTCAAATGTAAAATCGGTAGTTGCTTCGGCTTACTTTTAATCCGTCAATTTCTGAGTAGAAATTCTGCTCTAATCTTCAACAGACAGGTAAATCTGATGCGCAATCTCAGTTTTATTTTAATGCACGGGAAGTTATTAATTGATGCAGCGGTCTACGAAGCGATAGGTGATCTGGAGCATGCCAATAATTTAAGGCTTGCTGCTTATGAACTTGTGTGTTCGAAAGCCTATGCAGAAGGATGTAACGATACTACTTTTGATTCAGATATTTTTTTGTCTGTGTATCCTGAGTACGAAGCCTATTGGTGTATTCCATACTCTTTGGGCTTGGATTCTCAAAAATGATTTTGTTTTCAATCCGAGGTTAGATTGAAACACTACTTTCACTGCAATTCTCTTCTTGTTCTACCTCGGTTTTATTAACCAATCTCTATTCAATTAATCTTTTAACTCATTTTCTATAGGAGATTCACATGGAATTTATCCGTGGAACTACGCTTGTCCATTTAAAAATCCGTTGCTGGTCAGGTGAGAAAAAAGCCTCGCGTGACAATGATATTAATTTAGGTGCAAACGGCAAAATGCCACCACAAAAGTTGTTGGATATTGGCCGGAAAAAAATATTTCCACCAGCTGCCCTCGACCCTTTAATGAGTCGTCGGAAGTCAGCGGAAAGAGCATGTTTAACAGAAGGTACACGCTTTATGGGAGGCTTTGCTATTCCTGATAATACTGTCGAGGAATTAGTAACGAAACTCGACAAAATCAAAACTGAGTTTTATGAAAAATTAAGTGTGTTTCTATCAGACTTTGATAAAAACAAAGAAGCGTGGATCATCGAAAATGATGAATTTGCTCATATTATTCGAGACCAAGTCCCCGACCGGGATATGGTTGAAAAGTCATTTGAGTTTTCATTTAAGCTTTACAAACTCCAATCCGTTGCCGGATTCGAACCCGATGAAAATGAAATTGCCAATCAAATCCTTCATGAAATCGGGCAAACCTGCAAAGAGCTTTCAGATCGCATGTTGGATCGGAAGCGATTAATTAGCGGCAAGAGCCTCTCTGAACAATTGGATCCTCTTGTCAAGAAGTTGGACATGCTGTCATTTGGTAACGGGCGTTTGCTGAAGGTGGTTAATGAATTTCTCGCGTTGCAGAAATCCATACCTCTCGAGTTGATTGATCAGGATCATCCGACCTTTGGTCTCGTTGTAACATTCCTCTCTATATGTGCTGATACTAATAAGTTGGAGCACCTAATTGATGGAACGTTTTCTGTAACCAAGTTAATTACCGATATTCAACGTACAGGCTCGACTAACAATATCTCCGGCTCTGCCGCAGTAA
>JAYWHF010000373.1:0-3258 GCA_043777855.1 Gammaproteobacteria bacterium
ACTGCCCTGCCCGATGAAATCACGCAAGCCCTATTCCGTGGTTTCTTTGCAGCGCTTCTTCGATAGCAGCGAGCCCGTGCATGCCTTCGTAGCCACCACCCAAAATACGCCAAGCCAAGGAGCAGCAGGAAGCGAGAGTGAGAGCGAGCAACTGGTCGGCCTAGTGCATTACCTATTCCACCGCAGCACCACACGGCTAAACGATGTGTGCTACTTGCAAGACCTCAACGCCCTCCCCCGCATCGACGCAGACCTCATCCAAGCCGTCTATGCCGCCGCAGCCCAGCAAAACAGCTCTCGCGTCTACTGGATCACCAACACCACCAACACCAGCGGCCGCACCCTCTACGACAAACTCGCCGAGTATGCGGGGTTTATCGTGTATTCGCATGAGCTTTAGACGCTGACACGAAAAGCCCGAATACGTGTCCGCGGTTTTTTTTGCTGCCAGCAGCCAAGTAGACTATCTTCTTGCATCAAAATGCGACAAAGACTGAAAAACACAAGGAAAAAGGTTCGACGCTGGGAGCAGTCAGTATTTCCCGACTGTTTCTAGATAGTTCTTTAAACCTTGGGTTTCAAACTTACCCAATAAACTCTCTAAGGCGGCATTAATGAAAGTCTCTAAAGTATCAGTTCACGGCCTGTTTGGCAGCCTTACGCACGAGATACCGCTTGGAGAAGGAGGAATCACCTTTATTCACGGCCCAAACGGCTGTGGAAAGACAACCGTATTACGCTTGGTGCACGCGCTCTTGGCAGGTGAACTTCAAACATTGAAGTTAATAGACTTTAAGGAGCTACGAGTCACTTATACGGACGGCAATTCGCTTTTAGTTTCCCGCAATGTAACGCGGGAATCAATAGGGCAACTCTTCGAAGAAGAAGACGAAATACTGAGATCGAAAGTTAACGTCACAGTCGCATTGCTCAACTCCAAGGGCAAAGAGCAGCACAAGTTTGAATATTCCAAGCAACTTCAACGGCTATCTACGTCGGACATAGGAATCCCGCCAAGTATGGTGGAACGAAGGCTTCCTTTTCTATCAAGAATAGCCCCGCAGCAATGGCTAGATCAACGAACCAATCAAGTTCACAATTTGGAGAGTATCGTTGCTAAGTATGGCGACCGACTCAATCTGGGTACGCACTACCAGCGCCCCACATGGCTCACTGATAGATTGGACAAAGCTCGAATAGGGTTCGTTCGCACACAACGGTTGATCAACATCGCTGCAATGGCGCGAGGAGCGAGGGTCGAAGAATCAAGAGAACCAAGAGACGTTGTCGAAATTTACTCATCCCAGATAAAAGAAACTATCGCGAAGAAACTTGCCGAATCTGCGGTTCAATCGCAGGCTCGCGACAGATCGTTCCCGCTTCGATTAATCAATAATGATTTTGTAAAGAACGTTTCGCAAGCTGCTTTCCTGGAGACATATCGCACAACCGAAGAGCGTGCACAAAACTTGATGTCGGCGGGCTTACTCGATCAGGCTGACAGCATACCGCTTCCAAAGCGTCGACTTACTCAATCTGCGCGCGATGTACTAGCGCTTTATCTGTCTGACTTTAACGAAAAATTAGATGCATTTACCGACCTCCAGCGTAGGATTGAGGCTCTAGTCGATATCGTAGGAAGCAAATTAAGAAGAAAGCGATTCCTAGTTGATCGGCAAAAGGGTTTTGTATTTGAAACCAATGACACCCCACCCAGGCGATTGGGAGTGACAGACCTTTCATCCGGTGAGCAACATCAGCTTGTCCTGTTCTACGAGTTGATTTTTGCGAGTTCTGGGATTGATCTATTTCTGATTGATGAGCCAGAGATATCACTACATGTCGAATGGCAGCGTGCATTCATTTCCGACATAGAAAAGGTACAAGCGCTCACGAAAGCAACGTTCCTTATCGCTACGCATTCACCTCAAGTGATTAATAATCGCAGAGATCTTGCGGTACCGCTTGATGGAGGGTTGCCGGAATGAACCAAAGCATTCAAGAGTTAATCACTGAACTCTCCATGACTTACAGTTTTGCCATGCATCTAATCGTCGAGGGCAACAATGACCTCAAGTTTTTTAGTTCGGCAATTAAGGGAAAAGAAAAAGTCAATGCTGTCTGCGCTTGGGGTGCAGACAATGTAGTTCAGATAATCAGTGAGATTGACAAAATTAGCGTGAACCCCCGCATTGCACCAGCCCTAGGCATTATCGATAGGGACTACCGAATTCCATTAGGTAATCTCAAGCAATCACCGAATTTAGTTATCACAGATGCTCGGGATCTAGAGTGCATGATGTTCGATTCACCTAGCTTGCACGCCGTGATTTCTGAGTTCGGCTCGGACAGTAAAGTCAAAGCTTTCGGCGGCGTCAAATCGATCGCATCCACCGTCATAGCATCTGCCAATACTGTTGGCAAGATTCGCTTTCACGTCCATCAACTGAAAAAACGAACCAGCTTTCAGCGCCTAGATCTCTCAAAGATTGTTGACAAGAAGACGCTTTCCGTAGACCCCAGCGAACTGGTCAAACATTTGAACGCTCGACAAGATGCACCAGAATGTCAACTACCCGCAACGATATTCGATGGGGCAAATGACGCACACGCTAAGGCAACATGCGACAAAGGGCAACTATATTTTCGACATGACTTATTGCTGTGCAGAGGTCATGATTTGATGGAATTAATGGCAATTGGATTCAGGTCACTTTTTGGCTCGCGCTTAGCCTCGGAAAGTTCGCGTGACAATGTGGAAAGTCTTTTCCGACTGAATTCCGTTGCACACTTTAGAGCAACACCCATGGCGAAAACCATTGAGGCATGGCTCAACTCGAAAGCAATTTCGCAGCAAATCATGCTGGTGTAAAACTAACTAGTTCAATTGTCTTGTTCCACCAACTTCGAAAAATCGAACCTGTCGCTGCAATCGAAAGAAAGTTGCATGCTGGTGCATGAAGAGCTGAGCTACGAACTAGCTGCCCATTAGCAAAAGCGACTCAGCCTTCCTTATCCGCTCCGCGATGGGTCTGAAAAAACGAAGGCTTTCCTAGTCGAGCGCGGCCAACCAAGCCAAGATCGCTACGAAAGATGGCAGCTCGTCGCTTGCGGGTTGTGTGCCCACAGGAAAGCCCTCGGCTTTTTCGGGCACGTCGCGGAGCAGGCGAGCGGGTGGAGCAAAACGTAGCCTCTGAACGCCAAAAATATAAGAGAAATCAGCACCTAGCCGACATAGAATCTGCGCGAAGAGCTATC
>JAYWHF010000374.1:0-3252 GCA_043777855.1 Gammaproteobacteria bacterium
CGCGAGCTGGACGCTTACAAAGGAGTCGGTTCATTTTGGTTTGACTTGGTGGCCGCTGCGTTGATGCAGCAAGAAATCAGAAAACCATTTGACGCATGGCTGGGCGGCTGGGCTTCTGGCTCGTCAGACTCAAAGTATGGTCACTTGCTCAGGGGTTCACATGGCCAAAATTAAAACTAGTACCAGACGGGCAAGCCAAGCCCAGGGGCGAACCGCAATAAGCAGAGGCGAGCAGCAAAGCCTGCAAAACCGTCAAGCCAGTGCGTTAAAAAGCGTAGCGGCCTTGGAGCTGCTTTTGCAATTCGAAATGAATGAGGACGACGACCATGCGGTGGACGAACTGGCACTGGAGGCAACGCTTGAGAATAACGAAAGTCCGGTTGTAGACAGCGACAGCCACGACACTGACTACTTAGGCGACGATGCGCATGTTGGCTACGACACCATTTCTTTATCAACAGAAAATGGTCAAGTTGAAAATAGCTGGCAGTATGTTGTCAGCCAACTTTACGTGCTGCAGGTGCTTACGGCTGGCGGCTTGAGCACTTGCAGTGTTGTGGCACAACCTTGGATGAAGCTGATACCAACTTACACCGGTGTAGACCAGTTACTGGCTAAAAGTTTGGCTAGCAAGCTAATGAGTTTGGCTGAATCGATTGAAGTAAATTTGCCGAGCTTTTTAGTAAATCCTAGCGCTGAAAGCTTTGCGGCGGATTGGTGTGCACTGGTCAAGCCAGACGCTACAACTGAATATCTTGCACAACAAGTGCCTTGGGAGGCTGCAACCTGGTGCCGTTTGGTAGCGGCGTCAAAGACGCTTGAGGCAAGCTTTTCCGAGGGTGATTTTTCGCGCGCTAAGAACACTATTTTGCTGGCCTGGCCCAGCACGCATATGCCGCTTAGCGCATTCGTCAGCGCAGCATTCGCCGATGAGCTTAAGCCTGAACTGCTGGCTGCTTACGGCATAGCAGCAGGCTGGGAACAAAAGCCGTCAGAGCATGACTACGCTAGCGAGATGCGACGCTTCAAGGGTTACAAGAAGGTTGAATTGAAAGCTTACTCAAAACGTGTTGATAGCTACGAAAAATTAGCCTGCCTCTGGGGTATGACATGGGATGATTTGCAAGCCGCAGTAACGTCCAAATCACCGGCTATCAGTCAATGACCGTGGGCTTAAAACAAACCACTGTCGGCTCCCAAGTAGTCAATGTTGTTGAAGTCACATTTGCTGGTAACAACCCGAGGTTTAGTAATTCAGACATCCACGCGCCGCGCAGCTTGTACTGTTTGCCGCTTGGGTCTAGCGCTCAGCAAATTCAAGCTGTGCGTGCCCGCTTAATTGAAGACGGAAACCCAGCCCGCGACCTGCTGGAATTTGCAAGCAACATAAGCAGCGAACAACGAAGTGAAGCGATTGCAGTTAGATCGGCGCAGCTTGCTGTTACCTGGGGGCCAGCTATTGCCAAAACGGGCCAACAAGTACACACAATTGGTAGCCTTGCACCGCTGAGCTATTCTGCATGTGCGCAGAACGGCCATGAAGAGCTTTTATTAATTGGTCTGAAAAGTAAGCCTGAAGTGCTTGATCAACTTGACGCAATCAAGACTTCGTATCGGAACACAATTGGCCGAGATGTAGGGCTGCGGCGTCAGGCGTGTATTGACGCTGCAACGACATGGCTGACTCAATTTAGCGACCCATCTAAAAAGGCTGCAAAACAACAAGGTCCGAGCGCGCTTGAATCATTTACCAATGCATTACAAAATAATTTTTTAAAAGATTTGAATACAGGTGCACTGCCCAGGGTGTTAATTCTTGGAGAGTCTGGTTCTGGAAAATCACTGACCACCCAGTACCTGGCGGCTAGAACATCAGCGCCAGCAGGTGAGACTGCCTACCGGCGATTCGTACAAATAGCTGTTCCGAACTATCTTGGTCGCGAAGAGGATTTTTTAGGCGACCTGTTTGGTTACTTGCCTGGTGCCTACACGGGGGCTCGTGGATCTGGCAATCTTGGGATTGCTTTGCAAAATTTAGGTGGGATGATATTTTTTGATGAAATTGGCGATGCATCAGCATTCATACAAGCCAAGTTATTGACTTTTTTAGACAATTACCGATCTCAACCCCGCGACTGGGAGCGGGCCGGGTTCGTGTGTCCTGCACTGGTTGTAGCGGCTACCAACAAGCCAATCAAAGTCTGGGCACAGAATGAATTGCAACCCGATAGTCAAGCGGGGCCTACTTTTCGGCATGATCTACTTTGGCGCTTCAATCACGTTATCGAGCTACCCAGTTTGAATGCTTGTAAGGATAACTTCGACAACATTATTGATGCGCAGCTGCAGCTCACGTCAATCAATCCAGGCCCAGTTGGTAGCAAAGACTTGAAGGATAGACCAGCGCAGGCCTTCACAACTGAGTTCATTGACTCTCTGAAAAAGATCGACTACAGCAACGGCAATTATCGCCAGTTGGGTCGTTTATTAATCGCTGCGGTCAGTTCAGCCGTTCGCTGCGGCAGCAGCGTGCTTCAAAGTGAGGATATAGCGGAATCTAAAGTCTGAAATTGAGTCGAGGCGTTCTGCCTGCGCACCGGAATGATCTTCCAGACGACCCGGCGATAGTCTAGTGAGCAAAGCGTTAGACATAAAGTTCACTCGTTGACCCAAGGCACGAATGCATGCAGCCCCGAATGCTGAAGATGCGCGTGTGTGGAGGCCATTGACAGTGCTTCCGAGCGAAAGCGTAAAGCTGCTCCAACGACTGTTGGAGTAGTTGTGGTTGCGGCTCACTGTGCGACATCCAGTGCGCATGCGCTTCATACTGTATGGGGCATATCCTTGAGCCCCAAGCGATTACCAGACAGCTTCGCATGGTGCAACAAGTTGCACGATCGTTCACAAATTGGCCATATGGCAAGCCACAGCATGCATGTTCACCAAGATCGGGCAATGGCCTCGAACAGGCAATTTACGCCAAACTCAGCATGTAAAGCGAGACCCGCCGAATCTGCGGCACTCGCCCACACCTAAAGCTAAAACCAAACCCAAACCCAAACCTAAATTCAACAGCAGCGTGCCCAACTCTCCCCGCTGAGGCAATAAAAAAAGCCCGAAACAAAAGAATCCTCCTTTGTAATCTTACGCTCCAAGGTGTCGCAAAGTGACCTTACCCGCGAAAAACGTATCCCTTGCTGAGTGGTTCAGTTCAGACAAGGAAAAAGTAAATGGCAAAGAAATCAAGGGCAC
>JAYWHF010000375.1:0-3252 GCA_043777855.1 Gammaproteobacteria bacterium
GATTTAAAAAAATACCGGGTAGGTGTGGTGCGCGGTGTCAAACACACAGACGATCTGGTGGAGGGCTTGCCGACGCTCGTGAAAGCTATTAACACAAAAAATCTTATTAAAATGTTGCTCGCTGATCGTGTTGACGTGATTATTACAACGGGTATTGATGGTGATGTTAATCTAGCAAGGCTTGGTGCAACGAACGATATAAAAGCGGTAGCGACTTTAGCAAAATTAGAACTTTTTATTTATCTCAATCAATCGAGCAGTGCTTATAGAAAACGCATCTCCAAAGAGATAGTGAGAATGCGCAGTTCGGGCGAGTTAGCCAGTTTAATTGCAAAAACAGAAGCGAGGGTTTCTGCTGTACGAGTAAAGGAGCTGTAAGATGTTTTTACCTACGCAATAAAGCCCAGTGCGACCGCGTTACTTGTATCACTGTTTAACAATCACCAACTGTACGCTACCAACTTTAAAACCAAACTTGGTCAAGGAGGATTCGTTGAGTAAGGTTTTCTCATCCACTAACCACATCCAATCATTAACGCTGACGTTGATTGATGATTCTTTGTATTTTACTTTGAGCGTGTAATTTAGGTTGAAAGCGTTGCCTGCCGTTTGTCCTGTGCCTTGGCCAATCACGTCACCAGCGGTTGCAGTAAACAGGGTGGGGTTATTTTTGTTGGGTGTGAGTATCCAGGTGCGATATTGTATTTCGCCATCGTCGAAAATAAATTTTTCTTCGAGTGTGCCACGGTCGTTTTCCCAGTAGGCTTTTATGGTAGCGTTAAAATATCTTATCACCTCGTTCGAGCGATTTTTTACCACGCCGTGCGCCGTTAAGTTGCCGTTAAAAAATTCTCGCGTTACCAGTTTTGGGGAGTTGCTGGCATAGTCGTTAATGTTGACGCTCGAACAGGAGCTCAGTGTTAGCGCCATGCTAAAAGCGGCGGCGAGTGTATATTTCATTGGGCACCTGTTAATAAATGAGCTCTGGCTTCTTACGCACGCTATGAACAAATAGTTTAGTGGATAAAAACGCCCATTATTTTCAGCAATCTAACTTACTCAAATCCCTCACGGCGCCTTTATCGGCACTGGTTGCGAGCATCGCATAAGCCTTCAAGGAGGCGCTTACTTTGCGTGGGCGAACTTCGGTGGGTTTCCATGCCGTTGCACCTTTCGCATTTTCCGCGGCACGTCGCGCGTCCAGTTCTGCATCGGTTAACACAACGTTGATACTGCGTTCTGGAATGTTGATGCGGATGATGTCGCCGTTGCGTACCAGCGCTATGGCGCCACCCGCGGCGGCTTCCGGTGATACGTGCCCAATGGATAAGCCGGAGGTTCCGCCGGAAAAGCGGCCATCGGTAAGAAGCGCACAAGCTTGCCCGAGGCCTTGGGATTTCAAATAGCTGGTGGGATAAAGCATTTCCTGCATGCCGGGGCCTCCGCGCGGGCCTTCATAGCGGATCACTACCACTTCGCCGGCTTTTACGTTGTCTTCCAAAATATGCTTGACAGCTTGGTCTTGGCTCTCAACAACATGCGCGGGGCCTTCGAAAATCCAGCAGCTTTCATCGACCCCTGATGTTTTCACCACGCAGCCATCGATAGCGATATTGCCTTTAAGTACCGCTAAGCCGCCTTCTTTACTGTAGGCATGCTCAACGGCGCGGATGCAGCCTTCGCGGCGGTCTATATCGAGGGTTGGCCAGCGCGTCGCTTGGCTGAAAGCGACTTGAGTAGGAATGCCAGCCGGGCCCGCTTTATAGAAAGTTTTAATTGCGTCTGATGTTGTCGTCATGATATCCCACTGATCTAAGCCCTCTTGGAAAGTCTTACTGTGTAGAGTGGGCAATTGATTGTGGAGCAATCCACCGCGATTTAATTCGGCCAAAATACTCATGACGCCGCCGGCGCGGTGTACATCCTCCATATGATACTTAGGTGAATTGGGAGCGACTTTGCACAATTGCGGAACCTGGCGGCTTAAGCGATCTATGTCAAACATGGTGAAGGGCACATCGCCTTCTTGCGCAGCAGCTAGCAGATGCAAAATGGTATTGGTTGAGCCGCCCATGGCTATATCGAGTGTCATGGCATTTTCAAAGGCGGCAAAGCTGGCGATGGAGCGCGGCAAGACGCTTTCATCATCCTGTTCGTAGTAGCGCTTGGTAATGTCGACAATGCGCCGGCCGGCTTCCAGAAACAGTGCTTCGCGATCTGCATGAGTGGCGAGTAAGGAGCCATTGCCCGGCAGTGCAAGGCCCAGCGCTTCGGTCAAGCAATTCATGGAATTGGCGGTAAACATGCCTGAGCAAGAGCCGCAGGTTGGGCATGCGGAGCGTTCATATTCCGCCACTTTTTCATCGCTGGCGTTTTTATCGGTAGCCACCAGAATGGCATCGACTAAATCCAGCTTGTGCTCCGAAAGTTTGGTTTTGCCCGCCTCCATTGGGCCGCCAGATACAAAAACCACCGGAACATTTAAGCGCATTGCTGCCATCAACATGCCGGGGGTTATTTTGTCGCAGTTGGAAATACACACAATGGCGTCGGCACAGTGCGCGTTCACCATATATTCCACCGAGTCTGCGATGACATCGCGTGAGGGCAAACTGTAGAGCATGCCGTCATGCCCCATGGCAATCCCATCGTCGACGGCTATAGTGTTGAATTCCTTAGCGACACCACCAACCCGCTCAATTTCCCGCGCGACTAGCTGGCCCAAATCTTTCAAATGCACATGGCCGGGTACAAATTGGGTAAAAGAATTGGCAATGGCGATAATAGGTTTATCGAAATCGCCATCTTTCATGCCAGTGGCGCGCCAGAGTGCGCGAGCGCCAGCCATGTTGCGGCCGGCGGTAGTGGTTTTGGAGCGATAAACAGGCATAAGAACCTCTAAAATTGTGCGGTGACGAGGGCAGTCTCGTGTGAACCTTGGGTGGCGAAAATGGTGGTTTATGGTAGCAGAAAGCTGGCTTAAATAATCTTGTTGAATCTGCTAGGGCGCCTTGTAATCGGTGCCTTTGACGGTTCGATAAAAAAGTAAAATCAACTCAAAATCTTGACAAAAATTTTCGAATTTCGTTGATAGTTATAAAGCTCTTGTTTCGCTATAGGTAAATCCTCAAGCTTACCTTGAACAAAACCTTGTTCAATAAACCAGTGCGCTGTTTGTGTCGTGAGCAAAAAAAGTTGCTTGATATTTTTTTTGCGTGCCTGTGTCTCCATTTGCTCTAACAAGGTGGCCGC
>JAYWHF010000376.1:0-3241 GCA_043777855.1 Gammaproteobacteria bacterium
ATTTAATTAAATTTTGTTCAAGAATCAACGCCTCGGATTCACTTGCCGTAATGGTAACTTCAATGCGATGAATGCGGGCGACCAGAGCGAAAGTCTTCGGCGATAGGCCAGATTTACGAAAGTAACTGGCAAGGCGCATTTTTAAATTCTTGGCTTTACCAACATAGAGGACGCTGCCGTCCACACCAAACATTTGATAAATGCCCGGCTGCTGTGACGCATCTGCTAGAAAGCGTACAGAATCAAATTGAGGAAGCGGAGATATGTCTGACATAGAAATCGGTAAGCACGCCGGCACTTTAAACGTCGGGTAACCCCGCAACGCTAGACTAACGCCAAAGCACCATCGAAGTTACACAACAGATTCAGGATCACGAAAATTATACTTCACTGCCAATAAGGCCAATTCGACATCACTGTGAATCGCAAGCTTTTCGAAAATACGATAACGATAACTGTTGACCGTTTTCGGGCTCACGCAAAAAGCACTAGCAATGTCTGCTACTTTCTGCCCATTCGCAATCAAGCGGGCAGTTTGCAATTCACGCGGAGATAAATTTTCAAAGGGTGAGGCTTGGTTGCTTGCGCCAGATAAATTTTTGATCGCAAGTTGATGAGCAATACTGCTGCTCATATACAGTTCACCGCGCATCACTTTATTAATTGCCGTAACGATTTCAGAAAATTCAGCACCTTTGGTGACGTAACCCACAGCCCCGGCTTGCATCAGGCGGGTAGGATAAAGGTCGTCATCACAAGAAGTTACTGCAATAATTTTCATCGAGGATTTAGCCGCGAGCAATTTTTTAGTCGCCTCCAAGCCACCTATACCTGGCATTTTTACATCCATCAAAATTACATCAGGAGAAAGTGCGCGCGCCTTAATAACCGCCTCTTCACCACTTTTTGCATCTCCCACCACATGAAATCCATCGATATCCGCTAACATACGCACTATTCCCATGCGCACTAAATCGTGATCATCGACAACGAGTATCTTTGTCAAGCTGGCCTCCAAGCCCTAAGGCAGGTCTATCTATTATTCAAAAAACGCTGCTTCCGGTGCGTTTCAGAAGATTGTATCTAGAGTTTAAGCAAACCACCACAAGATATAAACTATACAATACTTTTTATAGCACATATTCTTTTCACCATGCGGATTTGCAGAGTTCTATGCCATCGCTATGCGCTGGCTTCCTTAATATTATGGGTAGACTCTTGGTTCCAATTCTAACCGAACCCCAAAGAGGCCGAAAACAGATTCTTCTATTTGCCGAGCCAACGTCAATATAGCATCGCCCTTTAATCTTTGCGGATTAGTAAGGACCAAGGCCTGCACAGCGTGAACCGCTACTCTCCCATCGCTATAGCCCTTCCATCCAGCATGCTCGATTAACCAAGCGGCGGCCAACTTGAACTTGCCGTCGTTCTCCGGATAAAAAATTACGGCGGGATTCACCCGTTGGACATACTCCAATTGGGCAGCGCTCACTATGGGATTCTTGAAAAAGCTGCCAACATTAGGCATTACCTTCGGGTCGGGCAACTTACTCCGACGAATATCACATATCACCTCACTCACAAGTGCGCAGTTAATCGTGTATTGGTCATAATCCAATAGTGCATTTTGCAATGCTGGATATGAAAGCATGAGCTGCATTTTTTTCTGCAGCTTAAAAGTGACCGATGTAATGATGTACTGATCCTTTAAAGCGCCTTTAAACACGCTGTCTCGATAACCAAACTGGCAGGCTTCTTTGGTAAATGTGACCGACAATCCAGATTGCACTTCTATCGCCGTTAACTCAGCGAACACGTCTTGCAATTCAACCCCGTACGCGCCTATGTTTTGAATAGGTGCTGCACCTACACTCCCGGGAATTAACGATAGATTTTCCAAACCCCAGAAATTGAACGCTAAACAATACTCAACAAATTCGTGCCAATTCTCTCCAGCGGCAGCTCTAACGTAAAAAAAAAGTTCATCTTCATGAATAAGTTGCTTTCCCATGAGATGAATATGTAACGCAAGACCGGGAAAGTCATCTCGCATAACGATGTTACTTCCACCACCTAAAACTAACATGGATAAATTTCGCTCTTGTGCCCACTTTACCGCGTTACACAATTCAATTTCCGTATCTACACTCACAAAAAAATTCGCAACGGCTGATGCCGCAAGCGTATTATAATTTTGTAGGTTAAAGTGTGGTAAAAAGAGCGACACTGATTTTTTCTCCATTAAAAAATGCGAATCAAAAAATATTTTTTGGCAGATATGGTTTAACACTCCTTAGCCGTGAGTGACCGAAAAATATCTCAAAAGCACACAAAGATTATTTCTACCGGCATAGTTTTAATGTTCTAGTATTTTTCTGACGCGCAATAAATCTTCCTCAGTATCTACGCCGCCCGGAACCACAACAATCGATTCAGCAACATGGATTGTTTCGCCATTCCAAAGAACTCTTAGCTGTTCTAAGGATTCTACCCTCTCTAGGGGTGCCGGCAACCAAGTTACAAATCTATTCAATAGTGAAACGCGATAAGCATAGATACCTATGTGACGCTGAGCATTCATCCCCTCAGGCAAATATTTTCTCAGTGCATTAGCAGATTCACTCGCAAAATAATCGCGAGGCCACGGGATAGGGGCACGTGAAAAATATAAAGCCCTACCTTGAAGGTCGGCGATTACTTTAACAATATTGGGGTTGCAAAAGTCCTCTAGGTTACGAATAGGCTCGCTGACGGTTGCCATACTCGCACTTGGCATCAATCGCAGATTTTCCGCCACTTGATTAATAACACTTGCAGGAATCAATGGCTCATCACCTTGCACATTCACAACGATCTCATCACCCGCCAAATGGATTTGACTAACAACTTCCTGCAAGCGATCAGTACCGGAGGTGTGGGCAACTGACGTCATACACACTCTGGCACCAAACTTAGTTGCGGCTGTTGCTATGCGCTCATCATCAGTGGCAATAATAATTTCGCTAGCTGAGCTTTCGCAGGCGCGTTCATATACGTGCTGTATCATCGACTTTCCCGCAATTTCTTTCAACGGCTTTGCTGGCAATCGGGTTGATGCATAACGCGCAGGAATAACAACAATGAAACTCATAGTTTTTTACTCAATAATGAATTCAACCTCTCTTGCAACGATCGCCAAAAGCCAGCATCTAACTCCGCATTAACGACTAATGAATACCATTCTTTCTTTGCAAATGCCTGG
>JAYWHF010000377.1:0-9040 GCA_043777855.1 Gammaproteobacteria bacterium
GTTAGGCCGCTAGCCACAACCCCTTTGGCAAGCGATTCTGCCATTGCTCGGTAATTTGCGCTTAAGGTTGGATGAGGGTTCGCGTGTTTTTGACTGAACGCAGCTATCATGCTCGGTATAATTTCGCACACTTTCTCAATAATAACTGTGTGCGAGTGGCCCGGCTCGATGGATTTATCAAGTATCCGGTTGAGCATATTTTCAATTGACCAAGCAAGCTCACCTATGTCAGAGGCGCCAACCATCCTGCCGCTGCCTTTCAAGGTGTGAAAGGCGCGCCGGAATTCATTGAGTGAATGCAGGTCGCTGAAATTTTTTGCCCACTTTGGAAAATATTCTTGAATGGCTGCGAAAACTTCACCAGCCTCTTCAACAAAAATCTCAATGATTTCTTCATCAATATCGTTTTCACTATCATCAATGCTATTGCTGATAGCGGGAGCTATTGTAGTTGTAACTGCAGTTGCTGCTGTATTTGCTGTAACTGGCGTGGCTGCTGTAGCGGGTTGAAGTATTTCTTCACTGGCTGGAGCAAAAATATCTTCAGGGTGTATTTCTGGTGCCTGAGCAACAACCGATTGAGCCAGCGCGGTAGCCGCGTCTGTTGTCGCGGCAATGGCGCTGTCAGCTTGGGTTATCGGTTCTGGTAAATCTGGCTCCTTATCGGCGTGGGTGGATGGCGCCGTAAGAAATGCTGATTGGTAGGCGGCGGCTAAGTTGGCCTCGTCCTCTTCGGCATCCGCAGTTGTGGTTTCTATTTTCTCTACAATTTTTTCTAAAGCAATGGTTTCTACAGTAATGTCTTTTACAGCAATGTTTTTTACAGTTTTCGAGTCTGGCTTTGCGTCTTCGACTTTTGGCGAGAAAGCGACTGCTTGAGGTTCACTGACTCCAGTGTCACTCATGTTGTTTTCAGGGCGTACTGATTTTGCAACTGCGTATCCAAGAGCTGCAACACTTTCTTCCGCCACTGTCAGAAGTAAATCATTTTCGACATTGGTAGCGCCGGTACTTAGGCGTTCCAAATAGTATTCAACGCTGGTGATGGCATCAGCAAGAGTGTCAAGCGTGGACCACTGAGGAGTAAATTCCTTCGCCAATAATTGTTCTTCAATGTAACGAGCGCAAGCACCGAGAATTCGCGCGGCACGCGGTAAGGGCATTATCTCCAAGCCACCGCGAATTTCACGTAAGGTTTCAGGAACGTGTTGCAAATGCGTTCGATCCCATTGCGAAGCAATGTATTCAATGATGGCGTCTTTGGCATGCTCTAAACCATTGCGCGACTCCCGCAATACCGATTCTTTCGCACGAGTTAAGGTAATATCACCTTCATTGTTCGAGATTAAATTGTTTGCCGTTTTAGCTTGCGCAAGGCTATCAAGAGCGTCTTCGATTTCAATAACTTTGCCGGCGATCGACATGAGTTGTTCATTGGAAAGCTGACTCGTCGAGTGCGCCATTAACTCAAGAGCAGCGCCCTGTTCTAATACCTGTTTGCGAAGATCACCTAAGCCGAGTACCGCCAAAGTATCTGCAATTCGTTTAACAACAGGAATAGCTTCATCGAGCGCGGCCCGAACATTTGTGCCAGAAAGACAAACATCCAGTGCATTTTTTATAACATTTAATTCGTTCTTCAGTGCTTCAACAACGGAACGCAAAGCCTCCGGATCCGGCGCCGATAACATATCGCCAGAGGCGTCGCCGGGGCCTTTTCCTTCGATAAGTGCATCGGCTAAATGGTATGTTTCATAGATACGTTGTAACTGAGAAAATGATTTAAAGCTTTTCGTATGTTTGCCAGCTCTTGCAACATAGTAGAGCAAATTTTTAATGAGTTCGTCATTGGTATAGGAGTTGAGGGATGCCGTACCATGCACAGCGAGAATCTTAATTTCCTTATCAAGCTGGCGTAAGATATTTTTTATCGCCGCGCTAATTTCAAGGGCGTCTGTTTCTAAGGCTTCAGCAAGTGCCAAGCAAATGTCCCATAGAGCGAAACGCGCCGTACCTTGCGTTAATTTTTGTAGTCGTGAAAAAACTTTTTGTAGATAAGCAAGGTTTTCATCGCTATTCACTGAACGTATAAAACCGGCCGCTGCGTATTGATACATTTGCCGCAACTTGAGAGCCATGGCTTGAAATTGGGTGTTATCTTGTGCAGCAGCAGCTCGAGCACCGCTCACTTTTTTTGCCGGCGCTAGGTTTGGAACAAATAATTTTGTATCGGTTAAAAGACTTTCCCCACGGACGGCGCGCAGGTCGTTTAGTAGAGGCAGTACAATGAGCGGGTTGTCTTTACGGGTGTTTTTAACTTGGTCTAGATAGGCCGGAAATTGTAAGATGGCTCGCATCAGTACTTCTTGTGCTTCGCCGGCGTTAGCAACAGAGCCTTGAATCATTGCCTGTGTAAGTTGTTCCATTTCCTCGGCGAGCAGTGCTGCGCCAAAAAATTCCACCATTTGTAAGCTGCCATGCACTTGGTGTATGTGTGTTAGACAAAATCGGATACGCACTGCATCTTTGGGATTTTCGACATAGGCTTCGAGTGCTTGACGTGCCTCTTTTAAGGTTTCGCTAATCTCATGGATTAACCAATCCAGCGCGGCAAAATTGCGATTATCTGCCATGTGGAGCTTTCCTCTCGTTATTCACGCTTATCGCGCTTGTTATTCGCGTGCATAAACTTGCACATCTTCCACCGAAATGCGTTGCATTTTGGGGTGCTCCCACTCAACAACTTCGCCCATTCCGGTCACTAAAATTCCACCGGGCTTTAGATGTTCAACCAAGGCATTGAGAATATCGCGGCGTAACCAGCGGCGAAAATAGACCAATAGATTTTGGCAATAGATAACATCCACTTTTACGTTGGGTAAATTGTTGTGGTTGATAATATTTGCTTGAGTAAAACAAACTCTCTCACGTAGGCGACTAGCGATTTCGTAGCTACCATCGGTCAATTGTTTGGTATAGCGTTTCAACTCTTCTGCCTTCACTGCTTCAATTTTGCGTTTTGCATAACAACCTTTACGCGCAGTTGCCAATGCAGAAACAC
This sequence comes from Gammaproteobacteria bacterium, assembly GCA_043777855.1. Lineage (GTDB taxonomy): Bacteria > Pseudomonadota > Gammaproteobacteria > Pseudomonadales > Cellvibrionaceae > Cellvibrio. The sequence continues at coordinate 3,062 of JAYWHF010000377.1, forward strand.
TTAAGTCAAACGCCGTAATACCGTAATAAGGATTAAGGGCTGCCAGCTCGAAGCAATCGTTGATGACCATCGCGAGCGAGTAGGCTTCCTCGCCGGTAGCACAGCCAATACTCCATGCATCAAAACTCTGCGTAAGTGCTTGGTTATTAATTTTTTTCTGCAGAAAACTACGAACATATTCGATGGAAGTGCGGTGGCGAAAAAATCCAGTTTCTTTCACAGCAATTCGATCAACAATAACCGTCCACTCTAACTTGCCAGCGATACCGTTAGTGACCTGTTGGTAGTAGCGGTCATAGTCATCGTAACCGAGCTCATGCATCCGGGTAGAAATTTGTGATTCCAGCAGCGCTTTGTGTTGCGGCACCAATTGCATGCCAGTTCGCTCTTCTAACAGCTTGCACCATTGGGCAAATTGTTCGAGTGTAAGTGTCGGCAATGTTCGTAAAGACCAACCCATAACAATACCCAGTTAGCGGCTACCTATCGTGGCGTGGCCGCTATTCCTTGATTAAGCTTTTGCTTGATGAGTTGAATAAATATTTTCTTCGTCAAGCATGCTTTCGTTAAGATCAAGTATGTTGGCGCGAAGCGTATTTTTAGCCGCTGATTTTTTTGCCGACGAGTGTACGCTGGACAATATTTCTTCTTCGGGCAATTTGAACCCTGCTACTGATTCACGCAAATCAAGCGCCATCTCAGCGAGGTTACCAATTGACTGTGCCGTTGCTGAAGTACCCGCCGATGTTTGAGTGGTAATTTCTTGAATGACGTTCATCGTGTTAGAAATGTGACCGGCCGATGACGCTTGCTGACGAGCAGCATTCGAAATGTTTTGAATCAATTCCGCCAAGCTGCTTGATACGTTTTCAATTTCTTCGAGTGCCACACCCGCATCCTGTGCGAGGCGTGCGCCGCGTACAACTTCGGATGTGGTTTGCTCCATCGAAATTACCGCTTCATTGGTATCGTTCTGAATGGTTTTTACGAGCGCCTCGATCTGTTTTGTTGCAGCAGCGGAACGTTCCGCGAGCCGCTGTACCTCATCCGCTACCACCGCGAACCCGCGACCTGCGTCACCAGCCATCGATGCTTGAATGGCGGCGTTAAGTGCGAGGATGTTCGTTTGGTCCGCAATGTCGTTAATCAAACTTACGATATCACCGATCTCTTGTGACGATTCACCGAGACGCTTAATACGCTTGGAAGTATCTTGAATCTGCTCGCGGATAGTATCCATACCGTTGATAGTATTTTGTACCACTTTAGCGCCGTTACCCGCGATAGATACCGCGCGCTCCGCTACCGCTGCCGATTCTGCGGCGTTTGCTGATACCTGATCAATTGTCACGGCCATTTCATTTACGGCGGCAGATGCGCCGGCAATTTCTTGCGCTTGATGTTCGGAAGCTTCGGCGAGATGCAATGCGGTTTGCTGTGTTTCTTGTGCGGCGGCGGAGACGTTTACCGCCGTTTCGTTGATTCGCGCCACCAGAATACGCAATTGGTCGATAGTGAAGTTGATAGAGTCAGCGATAGCACCAGTGAAGTCTTCGGTTACCGTTGCAGTTGTCGTTAAGTCACCGTCTGCAAGGTCGGCTAATTCATCGAGAAGACGTAAAATCGCCGTTTGGTTTCGCTCATTTGTTTCCGCGGTATCGACCAAGCGTTTGCGCGTGCTTCCATAGATGCTAAAGCCAATAAATAAACCTGACAATAATGCGAGCGCGGCGAGATCAATAATGACGTTGTATTTATTGATGGGACGTTTCGAGCCTTGGTCAGCAATTTCATCTTGCATAAGAATCATAGCGGTCAACAGCTGCGGTGAGTCTGTCAAAAGTGCGTCACTGGCTTGACGCGCACGAGATAATGTTTCCGCGCCTTCAAACATCTCTTTTACCGATTTGTTCACACCGTCAAAAAGTTTTGTAATTCTATCCAAGCTTACGCGTGCGCCACTGTCGGCCACTCGGCTGACTCGCATGGCAGGATCTCCATTTTTCATGCCATCAAGGATATGCCCATAGACGTTGGCGTCAGTATTAAATTGATCTGCTGCAGAGCTGGCGTCTGCATCGCCGCGTAGCATTTTATCCACGTTTCGACCGATACGTTCTGCTCGCCATGATTGCATTTGAGCTTCATTGACTTGGTCAGCAGGAGATTTTGAATCCAACAAAATTTCTACGACATTGGTGTGTTCACTTTGCAAGCTTGGTAGATTGTCGTTAAGATTTTTGCCTACGTTGTTTAGCGTTACAATCAAATCCCTGTTGTTAACAATTTCTTGAGCGTTGGTTCTTACCTTGACCCAAACGCTGTCGTAGGCGCTAAATTTCTCTCTCAATGATGCGCTGGCACTGGCGTTATCAGAACTAAGATCACCCCAAACGGTGTCCATGCTTTTCAGCACCGCGGCCAAGTCAGTGAAGGCCTTTTCCGTGCCGGATGTCGCATCGCGCGCGAGTGCTGTTAGGCGGTAGGCCTGAGCACGCAACTCGGCCACTTGCTGTAGGTGCCGCTGATCATTATTGGCATCTTTTTGCACAATAAAGAAGGCGCCGGCCATACACACAAACGAAATGATTGCTACAAGGCTAGCAAAGGCGATGCCCAAGTTAGCTTTTATAGTAGCCATGAGACCTTTGGATTCTGCTTTCATCTATTTACTCCCAACCGACACAAGGTTTTATTTTTTCCACGGTGGGCGAACCCACAAATTATTCACTGCATTTTTTAATTGATGTCAACTTTTGGCCGCGTTAATGAAGCGCGGATCCACTGCCAATAACGCCGGGCGAAACAATGACCATTGATGCAAGGCCGTTGGGTGGCTGCCGGTTACAAACGGTTTAATATTTTCTGAGATTACGCCAGCCTCATCGTTGTACTTATCCATGGGGAAATGTTGCATCCCAAATACCTGATCAACCATTAGCCCGGCATAAAGTGTTTCAGTTTCTAAAATAAGTACGCGACGTTGTCTGCGCCCACCGGTTAAATGGTCACCAAAAAAAATCGCTAAGTCAAAAAGAGGCAGAAGGCGACCACGCACGTTAGCGACACCTTTTACCCAAGGTTGCACGCTGGGTAAGTGGGTGTAGGCGGGAACTTCAAGCATTTCCGACACTTCCCCAATGGGGGCGACAAAGTGGCTGCCCATCAACATAAAACCAATACCGCTCCACAAGGGACGAACGTCAGTTTGCGAAGGTAGGCCTCTGGCTACTTCGCGGCTGCAGTGCGCCAAGTTAAGCAATGCCGCAAAAGCAGCTTGAGGTTCTGACATAACAGCATCCATCGTGGCCAAGTGTCCAGCGTCAAGTAACGAAGGAAAAGGCAATACATTCTAGTTGAGTTATTGTTTATCTCACCCGTGGGTAAGTTTTTTGAGTTCTTTGAACTAACGCATTACCTCAGCCATCGCCGACAGGAGTACATCGGGTGTTATGGGTTTCGATAAATAGGCCTTGGCGCCCTGGCGCATTCCCCAAACGCGATCAGTTTGTTGATCTTTGGTGGTTACAATAATTACTGGTATGTGGGCAGTTTCTGGTAGTTTAGAAAGCTGGCGCGTTGCTTGAAAGCCATTGAGACCGGGCATTACTATGTCCATTAGAACTAAATCAGGGCGTTCCTTTTGTGCCATGGCTACACCGGCCTCACCATTTGGCGCCGTAAGCACCACGTGGCCATTTTTTTCAAGCATGGTGGTGAGTTTGTAGGTTTCCGTTGGAGAGTCATCAATAATAAGTACGCGGGCCATAGCTGCTCCAAGTTAAAAACATAACAATCTGAATTAACAGTCCGTTGAAAAAGTCCAACCCCAATTAAGACACCTTGAGATGTTTAACATGGGTTTCAATAGCATCAAGCAATTCACTTTTACTAAAAGGTTTGGTGAGATATTGGTCGGACCCGACAATCCGCCCCTTCGCTTTATCGAACAAGCCATCTTTGCTGGAAAGCATGATGACGGGCGTTGATTTAAACTCGCTGTTGTTTTTGATGAGTGCGCAGGTTTGATAACCATCCAGTCGCGGCATCATAATGTCAACGAAGATAATATCAGGACGGCTATCAGCAATTTTTGCCAATGCGTCAAAGCCATCGGTAGCGGTGATAACCGTACACCCTGCTTTCTTTAATAAGGTTTCAGCCGTGCGACGAATTGTTTTACTATCGTCAATCACCATGACCTTTAAACTTTCTAAACTTACGTCCATACACTCTGACCTTTGTCTTAGTTATTGCGATGGCTCTTGCGATATTTGCCAGATACGGTTGATTGCGATAATTATGATTGTAGTAGTGAAATAAGCAGCGTGCTGCTCATTTATATAAGTATTATTATACGCAACGATAACTTTTAACATAGTTTTTAAGCTTTGGCCATAACTAGTTGAATATATGGGAAATCTATTCATGTTTCAATTTTTTTAAAGCCACTAAACTAACCCGAGTTCTGTGTATGATGCGCTTGCTTAAGTGGCCCTCAGGACCTAACTTTAGACTGCAATATTGACAACTGCAACCCAGTGACCCGAGAACATCCTATGACGCGATCTGTAACACTATCGGTTGGTGTAGTAATGGACCCCATTGGGGGCATTAAGTATTACAAAGACACTACCTTGTCTCTGCTAATGGCAGCACAAGAAAGAGGCTGGTCGCTGCATTATATGGAGCAGTGCGACCTGTACTTATTGCAAGGCGAAGCGCGCGCTAGAATGCGCAATCTTCGTGTAACGGCCAGCCCCAACGATTGGTATTGCCTCGGCTTACACGAGGATCGTCCGTTAGCTGAGCTCAATGTGATTTTGATGCGCAAGGATCCACCGTTCGATAATGAATTTATCTATAGCACGTACATACTTGAAGCTGCTCAAAAGCAGGGAGTTCTAGTGGTGAATGACCCGCGTAGTTTGCGTGACTGCAACGAAAAGGTATTTGCAACGCAGTTTCCACAGTGCTGTCCGCCGGTAGTCGTGAGCCGTGACATAACCCAACTACGAGCCTTCTATCATCAACATGGTGATGTTATTTTCAAGCCTCTGGATGGCATGGGAGGCAGTAGTATTTTTCGCTGTCGTCATGATGATCCCAATGTTGGTGTGATTTTGGAAACCTTAACCTCGTTTGGAAAGCAGACTATTATGGCCCAGCGTTTTATACCGGAAATTATCAACGGCGATAAACGCATTCTCGTCATTGATGGAGAACCTGTCCCTTATTGTCTGGCGCGCATACCCGCCAAGGGAGAAACGCGCGGTAATTTAGCGGCCGGGGGTACCGGCGTCGCACAGCCCCTTTCGGATCAGGATTACTGGATAGTCTCGCAGGTGGCGCCAGCTCTGAAAGAGCGAGGATTGCTGTTTGTGGGTCTGGACGTCATTGGCAAATATTTAACCGAGATTAATGTGACCAGCCCAACCTGTGCTCGCGAAATTGATAAGGCCTACGACACGGGTATAGCAGCGCGTTTGATGGATGCTATAGAGCGGCGCGTGCAGAAGCGAGCGGATAATACCTAATGAGTGCTGCGCTAGAAGTCACGGTACATGACAGCCCTCCAGTGGACGCAAATGATCGACTGAGCTTTACTCTGTTTGTTGCTATAGCACTGCACGCACTACTTATTCTTGGGCTCGGGTTTAAGCTGCCCAAGCAACAGGTTGGTTCCCAGACCATGGAAATTACCCTAGCGACCCATAAAACACAAAAAGCTCCCAAGGATGCAGATTTTCTTGCTCAACATAATCAAGAAGCCAGCGGAACTGAGGCCGAAGCGCGCCAGCTCACGGCAGAACGTCAAGCGGAGTTTGCGGATTCGCAGGTGCGTGAAGTCAACCCCATACAACAAGTTGCTGCAGCATCACCCAACGAGAAAAAAGATCAATACATAATTTCCACTCAGGGTGAGAACCAATTTAAAACACAGTTAAAAAAAAATCCTGACCTTAAAGAAGAGAAGGA
>JAYWHF010000378.1:0-9039 GCA_043777855.1 Gammaproteobacteria bacterium
CTGGCCATAGATAACTTCAGTAATTCACTGGCGTTATTGTCTTTATTAGAACCAGCATCTTCGCTCACGTCATCCCTAACATCTCCGCGCAAAACCGTATCTTCGCGCAGTGTCGTACCTTGAACCTTAAACATTCTTAACATCAATTTCTCCTCAAGGTCTTTTAAATATGCGCAACAATTACCGGGGGCCATTCTAGCAGCGACTTTTCCCATTATATGCCAGTAATTAAAAGTCACATAAAAATAAAGCCTGCACAAATTTAAAAGCCTGAACAAATTTAGGCGCAAAAAATAATCTAAAATTTATGCGCACAATACTCAACGATTTTTTTTCGGATAAAAACTTTTTTCGCCGGCTGGTCTGGTTTTGAAACGGCGATGCACCCACAAATATTGATCAGGTTGCTTACTGATCGCCGTTTCGATAACTTGGTTAATACGCGTTGCATCTGCCAGATCATCTCCCGATGGATAGCCGTTCAACGCGGGCTCCATAACAAGATGATAATAATTGTGTTCATCACGATAATGGGCGAATGGAATCACTACCGCCTTACCAAGTTGCGCGATACGTGCTGTGCCAACAACCGTAGCGGCCTGAACACCAAAAAATGGGGCGAAGACACTGTGCTTAGCGCCAAAATCTTGATCGGGCGCATACCAAACCACGTGACCTTGGCGCAGATTTTTTATGAGTTGGCGAGTATCACTTCGCACAATAGCGCTGCCGGCAAAACTCTCCCGCGCTTTGATTAATTTATGCGCCAATAGCGGGTTAGGATCTTTGCGATAAAGCATGTCGTATTTAACATGGAACGCTAAAATCCTCGCGGCAGCATCAAGCGTGGTGAAATGACAGCCAACCAACAAAACGCCTAACCCTTTGGCTTGCGCCGCTTGAACATGCTCTAAACCGCTAATGGTGTAACGGGATTCTAACTGACCTGCAGAACCCCAAAGTGCTACCGATGTTTCGACAATACTTTGACCCGTTGAACGCAGTATGCGGCGCACCAAGGTTTTTTGTGCCGCTACCGACAGCCGCGGAAAACACAAAGAGATATTGATTTCGGCGATCCTTCTTCGGGAGCGCGCAACGTAAAAAAATAAATCTCCTAGCAATCGTCCAAAGGGCAAGGTGACAGCCAGCGGCAAAGCACCCAGCAAATAGAAGAAACCCAACCCCAACCATGTCATCCAATAGCGAGGCCCATAAAATGCGTTGTGAAATTTTGGAGAACTGTGCTTATCCAATTAAGGTCCAGATATTTAGCTAAAACGGTGTGTTAAATCAGTAAAATAGGCTCGCCATACTCATTAAAGCTAGACGCTTACCCACAGTAACTGCCACATAAAATACTCACGACCAAAGAAAATACTCACGGCAAAAGACTGATTAAATAATTCATTAGCGCAAGGAAAGCGTATCAAGTTTCCGTTAGGCTGAACTACACTCTTTAGCAAACCAATCTTGCAGCGAACATACTATGAATATAAACGAGCTGTCGGCTAACATTGACGCAAAACTCTTACAACTCGAACAGCAACTGACGCGCCTTCACCTGCAACTAAAACAGTCACATGGCGACGATGAAAAATTAAAGCATGATATAAACGCGCTAGAAAAACTGAAGTTTAAACTCAAGAAATCGCGCGACATTGCGTGGCGTGCTCACAACTTACAACAAGACAATGACAACAACAAACTACAACAAAAACGCCTCATTGGCATTAGCTTGTGTGTCTTTTGCGGCATGGGGCTCGTTGGAATCGCCTTGCTTGTGCTCTTGGGCTAAGATCTCAACCCAGCATTTAAAAAACCAGTTGCGCTGGCTTTTTAAATGGAGATTTACAACCCTAGGCTAATTAGCAGCAGTTACAGCAGCATCAATTAAAGACTTTAACTCACCTTTTTCGTGCATCTCTGTGACTATGTCACAGCCGCCGACCAACTCACCGCCAACCCACAGCTGAGGAAACGTGGGCCAGTTAGCGTACTTTGGTAATTCGGCGCGAATTTCAGGATTACTAAGCACATCTACATAGGCAAACTTATGGCCACAGGCCATAAGTGCTTGCACGGTACGCGCAGAAAACCCGCATTGCGGTGCGTTGGGCGAGCCTTTCATAAACAGAATGACTTGGTTATCGGAGATTTGTTGCTTGATTGTATCTAAAACGTCCATAAACTGGCCTCGAAAACGGAGAAGGAAGAATGCTGCATGAGCGACAGCAAGAAACTTAGCGGCTTACTAAAGTCTGCTTATTCTACCCCAGTTCACACAAAATCAGCACTAGTACAAAGATCATCTCGCCCTTGAGAAAGGCCTAAAACTCAATGTAGGCGCGCAAACCCAGGGCCAAGGCATTATCCAACTCGGGGTTCATGCTTGGATTTTCCACATAATAGACACTGGCCTGCGTATTCAGATGTTCAACCAAAGGCATAAAGTAAGTTAACTCCCACAAAGCCTCGGACGATTCCAAGCCAGGGTTTTGGCGTAAAAAAGGCTCGCCGTTCTGCGCTATCGAACAACCCAAACCGAGGGCGTCACCTTCACGCCAATAATTGTTTAACCTAACGCCGCCGCCCAAATATTCATCCAATTGATTTTTTTTAGCATCGGCCCTCCCATATTGAAAGAACAGCGACAAATCGTCGCTCAAGTTTTTTTCACCAATAATATAGAACCCGTGATTTAGATTAATGGGTACGCCATCAACCACACCGTCTTCCTCCGTTGTTTTTTGCCAGCCGCCCAGTGCAAATTTGTATTGCTTACTGTCGATCAAACCAAACTCCGCAGCTTTAAAGAGCCCATCGCCCTTATCAAATTGAACATGAGTTCCGCGCGGATTGTTTGGGTCTCCGGGCACACCGTCATAAGCAGCCAGTAAAAAATAAAATTTATCTTGTTGGAGCGTTAGATGAATTGCAGTAGAAGTAGCTGGAAATATAGAGGGTGTGACTTGTGAAGTGTCCGGCCCTATGCCAAAAGATGACGAGGTAAAGAGACTCGCCGACTCCAAGGTATAAAACGTAGAATTGTAATCCTGCAAACCGACCAAGAGTTTTACAGCATCATTAACGAAACGATGCTCATACCAAAACTCATAAACCTTTAATGAGTTTTCAGTTGAGATGTTTGAGACGCTTTGCAAATCACCAATAATATCAGACGGATTTTTACCATAATTACCGAGCGCATAAATAAACCAGGTTCCATTATTCCACCAACCTGCAGCACCCGTATCAATCGTCAAAGTAACATCTAAGTTTGCCAATCCTTTAGTTCCTTTTTCGACACCACCTTTGGCATTGTTAACCGCCTCCAGGGTCAAGGCGCCCCCCCAATCATAGGCTTTAGGCGCAGCGTCATCATCGGCTAACGCTGATATTGACAAACAGAATAAAAAAACTAAAAACACTAAAGAAATATTTCGCATGACCCTTCTCTCTTTGTTAACTCAACAAAGTAAAGTATAGGTAGCCTTGGAGTAATTGCAGGTCAGTGCCAGTAAAATAAAATTTATCGAGAATAGGCTGCTCTAGCAATCACTTTTTAATCACGCCTCTCGCGTATCCGTATCCTGTTTTCCCAGTGCAATATCTTCGCGCGCCATTTTAGCGAGCATTTGATAACGCAGACGAAAGGCGTCAAGCTGATGCTCCTCCATCTCCTCCAAATCCAGTAGGGCGTTATGCGCACCTTGCGTTGCACGAATCAGTTCATCGAGCTTCACTTGAATGGCTTCAGTGTCTCGATTTTGTGTGTTTTGAATTAAAAAAACCATTAGAAATGTGATGATAGTAGTGGCCGTGTTAATCACTAACTGCCAAGTATCGCTAAAATTGAACAAGGGGCCCGTAACTATCCAAGCTAGAATTGTTGCAACCGCCACGACAAATACGATAGGTCGGCCACAAAAGCGTGATGTTTTTTTTGCAAAACCGGAATACCAACGAATAGCTTTCATTTTTACGTTCTCGATGTGATGTTTAAACTCCAACTGCCGTCCGAAAAAATCACGATGGGTTCTGCTGCGCCAGCTTTCTTTTCGTCAATGCAGTGGCTTCGTGTTGCAAGGGATTTTCAGGCCAAGAATGGCGTGGAAAACGCCCGCGAGCTTCTTTACGCACATCAGGATAACCCTGCTGCCAAAAGGTTTGCAAATTAGCGGTAATGGCAAGAGGGCTGCCATTCGGTGCGAGCAAATGAATTTTTAACGGTAGCTTACCGCTCGCTAGCTCCAATTTTTCACAACCGAAAAACTCCTGTAATTTTGCGGATATTTGGGGCACACCTTCTGAGGAAAATTCAACGGTGATACTTCTGCCGCTTGGTAACTCTATTTTTTCAGGTAAAAATTTATCCATTTTTTGACAAAGGTCGTAGCCCAAATAAAACGCCAATGCGCTGTACCAAGGGAGTTGTTCTAGACGCGTTTGCGCGTTTAGGAAAGGCTGCAACCAATGATCAAAAGCGGCTACTAAACCTGCTTCACTTAAATCGGGAAATTCTGCCAAGCCCTGTGCGCAAACCAAACGCGCTCGTTGCAACAAGCGCCCTTCCGCGATATTCCATGGCAAACTCGCAAAGCCTTTTTGCTGTATCAATTCACGAAGATGCGCCACCAATATAACGGCAATTTTTTCCTGAGGTATCGGAAGTGTATGTTCATCAATAACTACACCGCCCATGCGCCACACCGTTTGTGTATGCCAACCATTATTTTTACAAATAAGTTGTGCCTGCGCCTGACTCAGTAATCGCTGCTCCTCCTTCGATAGGAGTAGCGCTAACCCAATACCGATATGCCCTTTGGGTTTTGGATTAATGATTGGAAATACCGCCCAGGGTGAATCTAATTTTTCTTGCGCCAACACGCTAATATCAGAATTTAACCGATAGCGACCTGACGCTTGTTTAAAGCCGATACGATCGCTGAACGCATTCGCAATATGCAACGCATTTGTGTCTGCGTGACTATCAATTTGTACGTGTAGACTTTCTAACCATCGTTTTTTTTGTTGCTGCCATTGACGGTTAATTTTCATTTCTTGCGCCGCGGCAACAAGCAATTCATGAAAACCTTCATCACCACCAAATTCAAAGTGCAATGCTAATGCTAACAACAGAGTTGATTCTGCGATTTTATGTTGACGCCCGGGTTGTTGATGCCCATGCGTTTGATGATACGTAAGTAAAGCGGCAATTCGTGGATGGGTGCCCAGCGCGCTAACCTGTTTACCCAGACTAGTGATGTTTAATTGTGCATCGAGAAAATTCATTTTCTGCAATTGCTGCTGCGCAAAATTAAGTGCCATGGGGTTTGGCATCTCCAACCAAGATAAACTTTCTGCGGGGCTGCCCCAGTGTGCCAACCGCAGCGCCAACGGCAAATAATCGGTAGCGCGTATCTCTGGCAGATTTGCCGCTGCTAGTGGCTGATCTTGCGACCACAGCCGAATGCAGTGCCCTGCTTGCACTCGCCCCGCTCTACCGCGACGCTGATCCGCACTAGCTTGGCTAATACGTGACGTTCGCAATCGCGTGATGCCCGTCCGCTGTTCGTAATCTGGCCTGCGTACCAAACCTGAATCAATGACAAGGGTTACATCAGAGATGGTTAACGAGGTTTCTGCAATATTAGTTGCAAGAATAATGCGAGCACCTTGCGCCGGGTCAAGAGCACGCCGTTGTTCTGCAGCGGGAACTCGGCTGTGTAAGCGATAAACTGATTGGCCAGGGTATTGCCGTAAAATAGCCTGCGTACACTTTTCAATATCATTCCAGCTTGGCAAAAAAACCAGCGCGGTAGAATTTTTCCAAGCGCTAAAAGTCGCTAAAGCGCGAAGTAAATGCTCCTCTAATTTTTCCGGGTAGGGCGAACTATTCTTGGCAGGTAAAAAATGTGTGGTGACGGGAAAACATTTTCCCGGGGCAAATAAGCGCTGGGGAATTTTTTGCTGCAGCGCCGGATCCGGTGTTGCGCTCATCAAAACAAGCTGCAGGTCATCACGTAAAATTTGCGTTTCCTGTAACCATGCCCACGCTGTGTCTTGATTCACTGAGCGCTCGTGAATTTCATCGAGCATTACACAAGCCACATTATCCAAGGTAGGGTTTTGTAAAAGATGTTGCAGCAAAATTCCGGGTGTCATTAACAATAAACGTGTATCAAGACTACTGCAATTATCGAAAGGCACTTGGTAACCAACGATTTTACCAAGAACATCGCCAACTAAATCAGCCAAGCGTTGAGCAAGCGCTTGTGCCGCCAAAACACGGGGCTGAATTAGCCACACCACTTTATTTATCGGCGTATTTTCTAATACCCATAAAGGCGCGAGTGTTGATTTGCCGGCGCCAGGTTCGGCTTCAAGTAATAAATTGCCGCGCACCAAAGCCTGTAAAAACTCAGCGCGCAACGCACTGAGCGGGTATTCGGGTAAACCATTGAGGAATTGGAGAGGCAATTATTATACGCCGTTCAACCTATCAAGAATTTCGTCGCGCATGTCTACGTAGTCGGCGTCATCAAGATTAAGATATTCCAATACCAACGGACGCACATGCAACCATTCGGGATTATCAGTTTTATTGAATTGATGAATTCGGGCCATTTCCCGTGCGCACTTAGTGATGGCCAATAAAATCACAGCGGGATCGCGATCATCTCTCAAAGATAAAATTTCAGCGGCATTATGTAGATTATAAATAGTTCGCACAATGTGGTCTGGCAAACACCAATCCTGTGCCATTAGCGCACCTAAAATCGTGTGCGTAGTGGAATATTTTTCCTTTTCTTCAGCCATGCTAGTCAGCCAACCCTCAGCGTTGCCGGCACGAAAAAAACTATAGTAACTAGGGTACTGTGTCATTAAAAAGGGGCCGCAGGCATCGTGAAACAAACCAGTTGTATAAGCGTCGTCCGCTAGCGCTGCTTTCTTACATTGCTGCGCGACCAAGATTCCCGCGCTGGCTACCGTTGCGCCAAACTCCCAAAACTCTTCTAAATTCTCAGTACTCTTCATTGCCTTGCGTATAGAAACCGCGTTTACGATCGCCAAAACCCGCTTAAGCCCAAGAACAGTCAACGCCTGATCGATTGACCCTATCGGCTTTGGGCGGCGAAACGCCGGTGAATTAACAATTTTTAATGCGGCAGACGCAATGCTCACATCCTCCGCAATCAAACTTGCAATTACGGCAAAACTCGCATTTTCTTTTTTTACTTCTTCGTTAATGGCGATCAACACTTTGGGGCGCGGTGGCAAAGAGAACCGCGCTAGAATTGCTTGATCAGACGGTGAAAATATCTGGGCCATGAATACCTCTTGAAAAATAAACGACAGAGCAGTCCATGAACGACAAAACCCATTAAACAGAATAAGATTTCGCTAATTTAGTAAACCATACACGCCTAGAGAATAGGCTCGACGAGTTCTTTCGCCACCCATTGAACTCGTGCTGATCATGTCACCTAGGCGCAGCTCTTCTGACTGATAGCGACTAATACCGGTGCCTTCATCATAGCTCACCGCCACACCTTCACCGAGATAATAACCAATTAGATCTCCCTGTTCCACTCCCACACTTACCGGAAAATTAATTCGGACGATTCCCGTTTGGGTAGCCAATAAAGGTTTGCTATCCCAGATAACCACCAAGCTTTTTTCAACTTTGCGCAAGACTTTAACACTAAACTTCCCGGGCTTAACGAAATAGGCACCCACTCCGGTTAAGGTTCCGGCTTTTGGAATCACATTTGCCAAATCAACCACGCATAGAGGTTTTTCATCCGTTTTGGCGCGAACCACTAATTCGCCACCAACAAAGTCCAAAAGCCCGCCCTTCACTAAAAAGTCTTTATAGGCATCAATTTGCTTTTGGATAAAAGTTCGCACCTGACCGCGCAACTCGGAGGACTCTTGAACTCGCGATGTTTTTTCAACACCCAACACGCTATTAACCCTGGCTTTCTCCGCTAAATCCTTACGCAGCTCCACCTCTTGAGCTTGCAGTTGGGCAATGTTTTTTTGCGCCTCACCTAAATCACTTTTAAGCTGATCCAGCTTTTTGACGTCGGGTGATGTTTGGCAGGCACTGAGTGCCAAAACGCTCAAGAAAACCATAGCGTACGTCGATAACCGATTAACATGTTTCATGAAAGCTCTCCTAATGTGAATGTAGTTTCAGATAGAAAGTGCGACTCTAGGTACTCTTTTTTGCAAGGATTTTTCTTCAGGTACTTTGCTGCAAGGACTTTTCTGCAGGTAGTTTTCTTCAGGTACTTTGCTGCAAGGACTTTTCTGCTATTTTTTTACACTAAATTTTGCCGAAATAAGGGGTTCTTGTTTGAACAAGAGTTCAATATTGTAGCCACCATCCGCAAACCCAGCCACAGGCTGCTCAATGCGAAAAAACTTGCGGCCACTCGGACCATTGATGACCACGGGAACCTGCGCAATCTGTAAGCTGCGCGATCCATCATAAAGAATAGCCTGCAATACAGAAGCGTCATCTTTAAAGTTGCGATATTCAAAACCTATATAAATGATTCGCTCGGCGGCAATGGAGGGCGCTTGTTGCTCTGACAGCTGATCAACTTCATCACCTGTCACCGATAGCCGCGAAACACCTGGCATATTGTCGGACATGGCGCGTTCAAGCTCCACGGATAAGCCCAATAACACCTTGCTTTGCGGAAAATTTTCACGCGCATTAAGCAACTGCTCCGAAGCATCGTCGTATTTCTCGTCTTCGATCATTTGCTTAATTTGACTGACCAACGTACTTTCAATCGCCGCTATGCCCTCACGGGCAGCGCCAAATTGCGCATTCTGGGCCACGAGGTCACGGAAGGTTTTTAAGGCATTATCACCCGCCGGCGCGAGCAGTTTACCGGCCAACTGCTGGCCTTTTGCCTTGGCTAGCTGATCTTGTTCGAATGCTTTTTGCTTTTCTTGCTTTAATCTTAAGTCAGTCGTTTCTTTCTGTTGTTGTTGAAGTTGTAGCTGTTGTTGTAGTTG